>JAGFXN010000157.1 GCA_017861215.1 Deltaproteobacteria bacterium
TATCTGTCTACGGCGCTCTTTGAGGGAATTTAATGGGCTATCTTCCGGCAAACCACGGAGAAGCAACTTAATCAACGAGCAACAAGGCCGGAGGCAGAAACTGTCCCCGGCCTTGTTGCATTTTCATCGCTACTTGCTGATGAGCAGTAGAAGCAGATCAGAGCCCAAGAGACGCGGGGCTTTTGCCGGCATCGGGAAAGAACAGCGGTGCGCCGAATTTGTCGGCCCCAAAACGGCCAATCAGTGCCTGAGCCTTTTTTGAAACCAGGAAATCAGCAAAGGCCTTGCCACCGGCGGCGTTAACCTTGGGCCACCGTGCGGCATTCAGTTCAATGACGTGATAAATGTTGAGCAGCTTGCTGTCGCCTTCAACCAGCACCGTCAACCCGAGGTTCTTCCTTTGCGCCAGAAAGGTAGCCCGGTCGGTCAGGACGTAGCCCCTCTTCTCCGCTGCCACGTTCAGAGTCTGTCCCATACCCAGGCCAGTCTGCTGATACCACTTCTGCCCTTCCGCAACGATGCCGACCGATTTCCAGAGCGACTTCTCCTTGGCGTGGGTCCCGGAATTATCTCCCCGAGACATAAATAGCGTGCCGGACTGGGCGATGCGCCGAAGAGCATCCGCCGCGCCGGCGGCACTGGTAATTTTTGCAGGATCAGCCGGCGGACCGACGATGACGAAGTCGTTATGCATTACCAACCGCCGGCTCGTACCGAAACCGTCGGCCATGAATTTTTTCTCCGCATCGGGCGAATGGCTCAGCAAAACGTCGGCCTCCCCTTTTTCGCCCATCTTCATTGCCTGTCCGGAGCCGACCGCAATGGTCTTTACCTGGTAGCCGGTGTCCTTCTCGAAAAACGGGATCAACAGGTCCAACAGCCCGGAATCCTGGGTGCTGGTGGTAGTTGCCAGAATGATTGTTTTGGAGGCAGCCCAGCCGGGCAGAGCTGCTCCGCAGGAGATGATTGAAAATACAGCCGCCAGCAGCAGCGTTGTCGCTCTCGATGATTTCATGGTCATAACCCTCTCGTTTCTGTTAGTGATAATACTGTTTGCCGCTTGAAAACCCGAATTACTTCGGCATACCATCAGACGGATCTTCCCGTGCCGCTAACGCGTTGCGCAGCCGTTGCACTGCCTCCACCAGCAGGCTGCGGCTGCAGCCGAAGTTGAGCCGCACAAAGCCGGGGAGGCCGAAGTCCGCGCCGTCGGACAGGCCGACACCATGTTCTTCGAAAAAGTCTCCCGGCTTGGCGATGCCGGTCTCCCTGGCGTCGATCCAGGCGAGATAGGTGGCCTCGACAGGGGCCATGGAGAGGCCGGGGAGCGCATTGATTTCCCTCAGCAGCAGGTCGCGATTGCCGCGCAGATAAGCCAGCAGCTGCCTTCGCCACGGTTCGCCATGGCGATAGGCCGCTTCGGCAGCGGTATAGCCGAAGATGTTCACATGGGGCACGATCCTGCCCGCCGCCTTGACAAAGGCTTTGCGGAGCAGCGGGTCGCTGATGACCGCAAAAGAGCAGCCGAGGCCGGGTATATTGTAGGTCTTGCTCGGCGCCAGCAGGGTAATGGTCCGTTTGGCAATCTCCGGCGCAAGGGTGGCGATCGGGATGTGGGGAGTGTTTTCATCGAGGATAAGCCCGGCATGGATGTCGTCCGATCCGAGCACCAGACCATGACGCTCAGCCACGGCGGCGAACCGGAGCAGTTCCTCGCGGGACCAGGCCCGGCCGACCGGGTTATGGGGGCTGCAGAGAAGCAGCAGTTTGGTGCGCGGCGTGATGGCCCGTTCCAGCGCATCCTGATCAGCAACCCAGCGCCCCTGCTGCTGCAGCAAAGGTACCTTCACCATCACCCGCTGCGACAGGGTCGGTGCCGACATGAACGGCGGGTAGACCGGGGTGAAGGTAATTACTTCGTCGCCGGCCTCTCCGACTGCCCGGCAGAGCACGTTCAGGCCGCAGACCAGTCCCGGCAGCCATACAAGCCAGTCCGCATCAACCTGCCAGCCGAAATCCCGCTGCATATGGTCGAGAACGGCGGCCACAACTCCCGGAGTGGGATGGGTATAGCCGAAGACACCATGTGCGACCCGCTCCTGCAGCGCCGCGATAACCGGCGGCGGTGAGCGGAAATCCATATCCGCCACCCAGAGGGGGATGATATCCCGGCCGGCGTACCTGTCCCACTTCTCGCTACCGGTGTTGCTCCGGTCGATTACCGTATCAAAGTCAAAGAACTGCTCGGCCATTTTCCCTCCCTCCAGCCAGGGTCTGCATCTGTCAACAGAAACAACTTTTACCACAAAAACTGCAATTATTCACGCAACGGCAGCGGAGCTGCTGCGAAAAACGGTCAGAAGCGGCGTAAGCGGGGCAATGGCAGAGAACCGGTAATAGTATATAATCAATATAGACATAATATAAAATGATTGACGCCACCGTTTCTGTCGGTTATGCTGTCCGCACTCCATGGCTGCGGCTGCTGCCTTTGATGCAGGGAGCGGCCACGGCAGGCCGGGAAAGGAGCCCTGGAATATGACCATAAATCCGCAACTGTTAAGGCTGGAGGGGGTCTATCCCCAGCGGCAGAAAGAGTATTTCATGCAGCGGATCAAGCTGCCGGCCGGAATCATCTCCGCTCCCCAGGCGCTCAAGGTGGCGGAAATTGCCGACCGCTTCGCCAGGGGGGTGGTTCATCTCACCACCCGCGGCAGCATGGAGCTCCACTGGCTGACAGCTGATGATCTGCCTGTCGTGGCGCGGCAGCTGGCAACGGTGGGCCTCATCAGCCGGGGCGCCTGCGGCGGGGCGGTACGGGGCGTGGTCTGCAGCAGTCTCAGCTGCGCCGGAGCGCCGCGACTCGAAGCGCTGGTGCGGCTGCTGCACCGTCACTTTTCCGGCAACCCCCGTTTCGAGAACCTGCCAAAGAAATTCAAGATTGCCGTCGAAGCCGACACTGCCGGCGGCAGGCACCTGATCCAGGATTTCGCCATGGTGCCGGTGGACATTACTGCCGAACGGCTCACCTTCAACGTCTGGGTGGCCGGCGGTCTCGGCCGCGAACCGACGCCGGCTTTCCTCTTCGCCGAGGGGGTGACTGAAGAGCGGATCATCGGGCTGGTGGAGGCGGTGGTCCGGGTCTACACGGCCCATACCCCGGCGGGAAAACGGCTGAAGCACCTGGTGCGCGAGATCGGCCGGGACGAATTCATCGCCCGGGTACTGGCCGAACCAGCGGCAGCAGAAGCGCTGCCCACCTTCCCGAGCCTCTCCGCCTCCCTCGTTCCAGCCGTGGCAACTCCTGCCCGGCGGATCGATGTCGGCGTCTTTGCCGGCGAGCTGTCGGGCAGCGAACTGGCGGCCCTGGCGGAGATCGCGGCCAACCAGGCCGGCGGAATCCTGCTGGTGACCGGCAACCAGAATATCGCCTTTCATGTCGATCCGACAGCTGACCTGGATACCGTCCGCCAGGAGCTGGTCTATGCCGGGCTCCCCGGCACCTCCCGCCGTGAGCGGGTGACCTGCAGGGTCTGCCCCGGGAGTCACGAGTGCCTCGTCGGTCTCGGCCCGACCCGGGAGATTGCCGCCGAACTGGTGGCAAAGCTCGGCCCTGCCGCTGTAAAGCTGACCTGGGCAATCTCCGGCTGCCCCAACTCCTGCGCCCAGCCGCAGCTGGCCGATGTCGGCATCGTCATTTCCCGCCTGGTGAATGAGGAAGGTGAACGGACCCACCGTTTTGATCTTTACCGTGGGGATGGCAGCGGGGCATTTGCCGCTGTTGTTGGCCAGGGTCTCAGCCGGGAGGAACTGCTCAAGGCGGTTGCCGTCATCGGCTGAGCAATCAGACCGCTTCTTCCGCTGGCAGATATTCCTTGCGAACCGGAGAGAATTTTCTACAGCCACCGAGGATCCGCACCGATGGTCAGCTGCATTCTCTCCCTGTCATCAGACAGCCGGACTGTGCGTGGGGGTGAGAATGAAGGGGCGGGCAAGCGCCCTTTTGCGGGCGGACCTCCACCATCAAAGTGATATCACCAGACAACCAGCGCCTTCTGTTCGATGCCGTCCAATTCCCTTCTACAGCCTTCTGAACCGGCTTTTGCAAACAGCAGTGGCTCCTTGCTCTTCCGGCTGCACGTCAGAGCGTGTTGACTCACGGGAAAAGGTAACCTGATACTGTGAAAGATAGCTTTCAGCTTGTCATTGATTTTTTTGAGTTTAACCGGATTGAGTGAATTGTAAACTGCTTCAAGGGTTCTTGTGGTGTCAGCTGATCCATTCTCTGCGGCCAGGAACCCTTGCTCAGGGGTCTGTGGGGGCTCATCCTTTTTGAAGCAGCGGGAATTGATTGGCTGTTCAGGCGCTTAAGCGCACTATACCGACGGTTCATGATTCTTTACCGGCTGCATTCGCTTGTCAACTGCACCACGTGAAGCTTGATAAAAGTGTCGGCAAAGACAGTAAAAATATGGCATGGGTCCGGATGGGAAAAGATAGTACTTTTTTTCCAGTCAGACTTCATGATATGGCTGTGTTGTGAAAAATCCTGCTGAAAGAGGATTCATGAAGAAGGCAATGACCGCAGCAGCAATTTTGATTCTTTCTGCGGCGCCGACATTTGCCGTCACGAGCCCTCAGCGGTCTATAGCGCCAGGAGCGAACTTCGCAGAGAGCAAGGCCCAATCCTTGAGCCCATAGACAAGCGGATTGCGGGTGCCCAGGAGAAAAACGC
>JAGFXN010000158.1 GCA_017861215.1 Deltaproteobacteria bacterium
GACATACAGTTATTATAGGCTGAAGACTGAAGGCTGAAGACTGAAGGAAACCCAATGGAGCCTTTTCTTCTATCTTCTATCTTCTATCTTCTATCTTCTATCTTCTACCTTCAGCCTTCAGCCTGACTTGCTACTGCACCGCCCCGCATTTCCTGAGCAGCGCGGCTACCGCACCGGCAATCTGCCGGTAGCCGTCGGCATTGGGGTGAATCTGATCCGATTTCAGGGAGTTTTTCGCCAGTATCTGCGGCAGCGCCCTGCTTTCCAGAGGTAGAGCGAACTCCCTGGCCAATTCCGCGTAGAGCGGAGGCGGTGTGAGCGTTAACCCCAGCGAAGGTACCGCAAGGAGTACCACCTCGACCCCCTGTGCCCGCGAGGCACGGACCATGGCCCGCAGATTTTCCGCCAACGCCCCCTGATCCTGGCGGCGCAGGAGATCATTGCCGCCGTGGCAGAGAATCAGCAGCGCCGGCTTTTCCCGCTCCAGGACCTCGGGCAGCCGTGCAGCGCCGGCCGCCGAAAGTTCCCCGGGAATACCGGCATTGACGACCTTCCGACCGATCATGGCAGAGAGGACCGCCGGATAGCTCTCCGTTTCGCCGGCGCCGGTGCCGAAGGTCAGACTGTCGCCGAACGCCAGCACCGTTGCCTCGGGCGACAGCGGCACCAGCGCCGGTGGCTTGCTGCAGGCAGCGCCAAGTAGCAGGATTAAAGCCAGCAACAAGCGCACAACAATCATGATGGCCCCATGATTTTCATCCCTCATCCCTCATCCGCCTTTCAAGGCAGCACCACCAGAACCACCCCTCCTGCCAGCACCGCCAGATTGCAGACCGCCGACACCCCATGCAGCCGGGAAAACTCCCGCCGCAGCGGATGGTCTTTGGCCGTAGTCTCGAATGAGCCGATCTGCCGCTTCAACTCCGCTGCCCGCGGTTCAACATAAAGCGCCTGGAAAGAGGTCACCGCCAGCATGGCAAGCAGCAGGAAAACCGGCAGTTTTGCCGTCAAGCCGTGTCCGGCCAGCCGGCAGACCAGGGCTATCACGCCGCAGGTCAGCCCCCAGCGGAAATATCCCGGAAAAAGATTGCCCACAATCCGCGCCGCGATGTCACGAGTTTCCGTTTTGAACAGAATCGGGGTGAGCAGCAGAGTGAAGATGGCATTGCCGCCAGCCCATAAGGAAATTGCCAATTGGTAGATTGCCTGAACTATTTTCATGGTCTGTCCGGCTCCTTGAAGTCATGTGACGTAATGGTGAGGTTACCATATTCCGGGGACAGGTCAAATGAAGAGACATTATCGCATTGACGGATCAGACATAGTGCGATACATTTTGCATGACATTATGCACTACATGGAGACAGATTATGCCTGCACTGAGCCTGCGCCTGCCTGAAGATCTGGATCACCGTCTGGAAGATGAGGCCCGCCTTGAACAGCTGCCTCGCTCCGAGGTGGTACGCATCGCTATCGTCGATTATCTCGCCCGGCGCGAACGTGAGCGTTTCATGGCTGAGCTGGTGGCCGAGGCAAACACCGCTTATGCTGATGAGTCCATCCGACGTGCGGCACTTGAGATGGCCGAAGCAGGCATGTCCGCCAGCAATGAAGGACTGGACGTCGTCGAAGGACACAAATCGGGCGGTTCCCGCTCGACCCGACAAACCGAAAAGTGGTGGAAATGATGCGCCGCGGTGAGATATGGGCCGCCAACCTCAACCCTGGCCGTGGTCGAGAAATAGCCAAAATTCGGCCGGTTCTGGTTATGCAGGACAACTCCCTCACAGCAAGCGGCACGCCGATGGTCGTCATCCTGCCACTAACCACACAAGTCTACCCCTCCTTCAAACGATGGCGCATCATGATCGAACCACGCGACCGGCTTCTCAAACCGTGCCAGGTGGTCGTCGATCAACCCCGCGCCCTCGACAAGGAACGCTTCGGGGATGGCCCTCTGACCAGCCTCACCACGGAAGAGATGGCAGCAGTGGAGCACAGTCTCAAAGGGGTGCTTGGGTTGTTGTGAACAGAGGCAAAGGAGCATCCGCAGAGCGTTGTGTGACAGACCCCCCTATGAATTCCAGCTAACCTCAATATTCAAAGTGTGTCCCGAGAGCTTGACGGCACATGTGGTATGACGTATTATCATACCAGATTCAAGGAGGTGCTGTATGGCAAAAGCAAAGCTGGCAATAACATTCGACGAACAAACCCTTGCGGAAGTTGATCATCTGGTCAAACTACATATGTTTCCCAACCGTAGCCGCGCTATTGAGCAGGCTGTGGTAGAAAAACTCGCCAGGCTGAATCATAGCCGCCTGGCGCGAGAGTGTGCCCTCCTTGACCCGGCGCAGGAAAAAGCCATGGCCGAAGAAGGCATGGGAGAGGAACTCGATCAGTGGCCGGCATACTAAGAGGAGAGATCCGCTGGGCCGACCTGAACCCGGTACGCGGCAACGAACAGGCTGGCCTGCGTCCGGTTCTCATCCTTAGCCACGAAGTTTTCAACAGCCGCTCCGGCACCGTCATTGCCGTTGCCATCACCAGTCAGCCGCAACGGGCAGGCTTTCCTCTCACCCTGGAATTCACCTCTCCCTCACTCCCCAAACAATCATGGGTCAAGATCAGCCAGATCCGCACCCTCTCCGTAGAACGAATCGGGCAGAAACTCGCCGAGGCCAGTCCGGAAGAACTGGCCCAGGTTATTGAGGGATTGAACGAAATTGTTGGGTAAGGATCATCCTCGCCCCCGAGCGACTGGGGCTCCTTACCAACTGGGATTACAACCTGCTGATATCCAAGTTTCAATCCTCGCCCGCCATTCAGCGTTGACAGCCCGGTAGTCTCGACAGCGACGGCAACAACGCGTACCATCTGCAACCCTCCCCTCCCCACACTAAACCATAACAGATGCCCGCGACATAATAAGTCGTGTAGTTTGCGCATATAAAAAACCGCTCGACTGCACAGGGACAGATCAGAGCGGCTATTTCACTTCTAGGTATTTTTGCTGTTCTTCATAATTCATACTTCACAATTCATAATTTTCGTAACTGCTACTCCCCGCTGTCGGCATCCTCCAGTTCCTGCAGTGAAGGGGGAGCGCCGAAGGCCTCGACGGCAAGGGTCGAGAGGGTGCTGCGCATCTGGTTGAATTCGCCTTTTTTCCGGTATTCGACGCGGGTTGTCAACAGGATGACATAAAGGTCGGCATCCGGATCGATCCATACCGATGAGCCGGAATAGCCGGTATGACCGAACGACCCCCTGGAAAAAAAGTTCCCCCGGGGCGACGAGAAGGGGGAGGCAATGTCCCACCCCAGCCCGCGGATCACCTTGCCGCCGCGGGAGAAGTAGGGGGCGGTCATCTGGCTGACGGTACGCTGCGCCATGACCCGTTTGCCGTCAAGCTGGCCGCCGCCGAGTATCATCCGGCAGAAGAGCGCCAGATCATCGGCCGTGCTGAAGAGTCCGGCATGGCCGGCTACCCCGCCAAGCTGGCGGCAAAGATGGTCCTGCGGTTCCCCGCAGTACTGCTGCGGCTCATCGCCGCCGGTGGCCGCAATCCGCCCTTTTTTATCAGCCGCCGGCCGGAAAGCGGTGTCCTTCATGCCGAGCGGGGCATAGAAATTCTTCACTGCGTATTCGTCGAGCGGAGTGCCGGACGCCCGCCGCACCACTTCGGCGAGCAGGATGAAATTGATGTCGGCATAGTGAAAACGGCTGCCAAGTTCGCCATTGAGCTTCTGGCTAGCAGCCCCCTGGATGGCGCTCTGCATGGGATTGGCCGAATCAAGAGAAAAATCGTTGAGCGCTGAGGTGTGGGTCAGGAGGTAGAGGAGCAGCAGCTCGTCTTTCCCCTTCCCTTCAAATTCGGGAAACCACTTTTTTACCGGGTCGACCAGCGACAGCTTCCCCTCTTCAGCAAGCTTGAGTATAGCCGGAGCTGTGGCGATAACCTTGGTGAGCGAGGCAAGATCGAAGATGGTGTCCACCGTCATCGGTTTTGCCTCGGCAGCGGCGGTTACCCGCCCGTACCCCTTGGCGAAACGCGTACTGCGCGAGTCGCCGACCAGAACGACCCCGCCGGAGATAAGCCCCTTCTGGATCGAGCTCCCCATCAGCTGATCGATCCTGGCAGCGGGGGAGAGCGGCTGCTTCACTTCGGCAGGGGGACTAGGGGGAGAGATGGCAGGGAGATCAGCGGCAAGAACCGGGGTTTGCAGGAGACCGAGAAACAGTACTATGAACAGAAAACGCATCAATGGATGACACTCCAAAAAAATAGGGGGATGATTCCCCCTCGAATTAATAATATTATTTGTCGCAAATGACAAAAAAGTCAAAATCAGCACGCGGATTAAATCTGATAAATTCGGATTAACATCTGATCAAACTTTTTCTCTGATTCAAAATCAGATTTCTATCAGATTTTATCCGAAGGTATCCGCGGGTAATGATTTTCATTCTGTCTCTTCGCAAGGTTTAATTCATCGTGAACTTGACGCTCTTCAGCAGCGTGCCGCTGCTGTCGAGCACCTCTACCCGCCAGTCACCGGCCAACCCCTTTGGAATCAGCTTTTTGCTGTAGGTGCGCCACTTCACGCCCTTAACCGGAAGTTCAAATTGGCCGGCCTTCTCCGTACCGTTATACCAGACATGCGTGACTTTCGTCTCGGTTCCTGCAGGGGCAAGGGTACGGATGAAGCAGTACAGGTTCTTGT
>JAGFXN010000159.1 GCA_017861215.1 Deltaproteobacteria bacterium
CGCCTCGTCGAGCACGAAAAAACAGCCTGCCCGGCGGCAGCTGGCGTGCAGCGCCGCAATATCGTCGGGCGGATAGAGTCTGCCGGTCGGGTTGCCCGGATTGCAGAAAAAGAGCAGGTCGTAGCCATGGGCAAGCTCGGCCGCCACCCGGGCAGGATCAAGCGCAAAACCGTTTTCCGGGGACAGAAAAAGATAGTCCAGGCTCCAGCCTGCCAGTTCCAGGGCATGGGCGTATTCCGAAAAGGTCGGCGCGATGAGCAGCGCCCGCCCGCTGCTCCTGCCGCCGAGACGGGGCAGCAGATGAATCAGCTCGGTCGAGCCGTTGGCAACGGCAATGCTCTCCGCAGGCAACGCGTGATAGCCGGCCAGCGCCCGGCGCAGCTCGGGCGAGCCGGTCTCCGGGTAGTGCCCCACCAGGTCGAAGGCGGCGGCTACGGCGGCGCGGACGCCGGGGGCCGGGCCGAGCGGGTTGATGCTGGCGGAGAAGTCGAGCATCTCCTCCGCGGCGACCCCCAGCTGCCGGGCCACGGCGAAGACCGTGCCGCCATGTTCAAAGGGACTGTTCAGCGCGGCTCCCCCCTGCGGCAGAGTAGACCGCCGCCATCCGGGCGGCGGTGGCCGCTATTTCGGCGCGCAGGCCGGGCGGCTCCAGCAGTTCGGCATGGCTGCCGTAGGAAAGGATCCAGGAGATAATTTCCATCCTGCCGCCGGCGGTGAAAGCAAGTTCCACCGAGCCGTCTTGCGCGGCGGTTATCCGCTGCGTCCCGTGCCAGATCCGGTCGGCAACGGCATGGGCAACGGCCGGAGCAAAGCGCAGCCTGATGGAGAGCGGCTCCTCGTCGACGATGCCGAAAGCGCCGCGGAAATGCTGTTCCGGATCATAGCCGTCCGGCAGCTCGAAGCGCTCTTTTTCGACGCTGATGTCGCTGATCCGCTCCAGGGCAAAGGTTCTGACGGCACGGCGGTTATGGGCGTAGCCGAGCAGGTAGAGCCCCCCCTTGTAGAAGATGAAGCTGTACGGGTCGACCCGGTAGAGTTCGGCTTTGCTGCTGGCCGGCGTTTTGTACAGCAGGCTGACCTGCTGCTGGAAGAGCAGCGCCCGGCGCAGCCCCTCCAGCAGGTCTGCCGCGCGGGAATAGTCCCGCCGCCCCTGCAGCAGCGGCAGGGCAATCCGCGAAATCCGCTCCAGATGGGCGGCATAGCGGGGGGGGAGCACCGAGTTGATCTTGCGGAAGATGGCTGCCAGGTCGGCGTGGAAAGGGGTGCCCTGCAGGATGTCCAGCTGGGAGCGGAGGAAATAGAGGGTGAGCAGCTCCTGCAGCGAGAAGCTGACCGGCGGCACATCCTTGAAACCGGTGATGAAGCGGTACAGCTTGCGGTCACCGGCCCATTCCGCGGTGAGCGGGTAACCGGCATCGCTGATGGCGTTCAGGTCACGGTGGATGGTGCGGCGGTTGACGCCGCTCTCTTCCGCAAGCTCGTCGATGGCGATGCCATGGCGCGACTCGATCAGGCGGATGATGTCGTGCAGGCGGGCCGCCTGGGAGTACTTCTTGGCCGGTTTGCCGGGTCTGTTCATCGGGAGTGCGGCGCTTATTCGCGGAAGTTCACAAACTGCATCTCGACATCCAGGTCCTTCCCCTTGAGCAGAGCAATGGCCTCCTGCAGGTCGTCACGGTTCTTGCCGGTCACCCTGACCTGTTCGTCCTGGATCTGCGCCTGCACCTTGATCTTGCTCTCCTTGATGGCGGCGATGATCTCTTTCCCCTTCTCCTTGGAGATCCCCTGCTGCACCGTGATCAGCTGCCTGGCCATGCCTCCGGACGCAGTCTCCACCTTGCCGTACTGCAGCGACTTGATCGAAATGCCCCGCTTGAGGAACTTTGACTGAAGCACGTCAATGACCGCCTTGAGCTTGTAGTCATCGTCGGCCAGCACCTTGATCGCTTCGTTCTCGCGGCTGACCTCCGCCTTGGACCCCTTGAAATCGTAGCGCTGACCGATCTCCTTGACCGCCTGGTTGACCGCGTTGTCAACCTCCTGCATATCCACTTTGGAAACAATGTCGAATGAGGGCATGAAAAAACCTCCAAAAAAAGTATACAGAAGTCAGAAGTCAGAATTAAAGCCTTTCTACTGTCTCCTGAATTCTGACTCCTGGCTCCTGTTTTTAATTATTGTTTAATTACTTCCACTCCCGCCGGCACCTTGAAGGTAAACCGGTCGCTCGCCACGCCGCTGTTCACCCTGATTCTGCTGTAGTCTATGGTGGTCCTGTTCCCCAGCTGGTCAAAGAGGACGAAGGAGGTAATCGGGAAAAAAGCCTCGCTGTAGTCCGGACTGCGTGACTTCTCCACCAGGGCGGCACTGACGGCAAGATGCAGTTTGGCGACCGCATCATTCTGCTTTTTCGGCACAAGTTCCAGCAGATAGTTCCCTTTTTTGTCGGGTGCTGCCGTAAGCAGTTTGATGTCGAAATCAGCAGCCAGATCGCCGAGACCGGTCAGGTAACTCATTGCCATGGCATTGCCGCCGGCAAAGAGTCTGGCGGTATCGGTCAGGATCACCTGCTTGTTCTCCGGAAGATAGAACCATACCGACTTGCCGTTGGAGATGATCTGCTGCTTCGGTTTCAGGTAATTGAAGCGAAACATCGCCCCGCCGTCCCGCTTTTTGAGAGAAAGCTCACCGGAGCCCTTTTCTTCCCTCTTGAGCGCGGCGACATAGGTTCTCTGATTGAAGTCGGCCTGCAGGTCGTGCATCGAAGCATACCCCTTTTTCAGCGCCGCCAGGATATCCTGCACCCCGGACTGCTGTTCGGCAAAGCCCGGCAGCGCCAGCAGAAGGAGAGTTGCCCAGATTGTCAGCAGATAACGGATCATAAATTCTATCTCCCTGTCGGCGGGTCTGCCGCCTGGTGGTAAAAACCCCTGTTACAGCAGCCTGTTCAAAATATCCACAATGAAAACAACTTCACCGTCACCAAGCACCGTAGCACCGTACAGACCTTCGATAACCGCCAGCGGCCGGCTTAACGGCTTGACGAAAACATCCTGATTGCCAAGCAGTGTATCAACCTGCAGAGCAACCCTGCGCCCCTTGTGCTCGGTGATGAAAAGGGGCACTCTGTCGCCGCGGGGTGCTTCCGTCTGCAGATTGAGGCAGCGCCCCAAATGGAAGAGCGGCACCATCTCGCTCTCGAGGAAAATAGCTTCCTGATCGTCGATGACGGCAATATCCCCCCGCAGCAGATCAAGAGTACGGCTGACCGCTGTCAGCGGGATTGCCAGAGTGAATCTGCCGACCTTCACCAGCAGCACATTGATGATGGCAATAGTCAGCGGCAGCCGCAGCAGAAAGCAGGAACTTTGCCCCGGCACGGAGGAGATGGACAGTGTCCCGCCCAACGACTGGATGTTTGTTCTGACTACGTCCATGCCGACACCGCGTCCGGAAATTTCGGTTACTCTTGCCGCGGTCGAAAAGCCGGCATGACAGATCAGCAGCAGTTTTTCCTCGATCTGCAGAGCGGCGGCCTTCTCTCTGGAGATAAATCCCTGCTGCACCGCTGCCGCAGCGATCTGCTCCGCGTCGATGCCCCGACCGTCATCCTCAAGACGGATCGCAACCTGATCCGTCTCCCGTGAGACCGCAATCTCAACTCTGCCGGAGGCAGGCTTGCCGGCGGCGATTCTCTCGGCAGACGTTTCAATGCCATGGTCGACACAGTTGCGGAGAAGATGCGCCAGAGGGTCGCCCAGCAGTTCAAGAATGCTCCGGTCAAGCTCGATTTCCACCCCTTTCAGGGTAAAGATGATCTCTTTGTCCGAGTTGCGGGCAAGATCACGCACCAGCCGCGGGAAACGCTCGGTAACAGCTGCCAGCGGGATCATCCTGACGGCCATGACCTGATCGTGCAGTTCGCGGAGATGCTTCTCCAGCGCATTGACCGCTTCGTGAAAATCCTGGTTGCGCAAGGTCCTGGCCAGCAGCGCCAGGCGGTGCTTCACCGTTATCAACTCACCGGTTGTATCAAGGAAGCTGTCAAGCGCCGCCGTCTTTACCTTGATGGTCTGTTGCGCGGCAGGACTCTGGTGCTGGATGTCGGAGGCTCTCATTTCCGGAACCGGCTCTGCCGGCGCCGCCACAGCCGCCTCCTGTCCGGCCGCGGCGGCAGGTTCTCCTCCCCGGGCAGGAGTATACGCCGCCAGCCGGGCAATTATGTCATCTGCCGCCATTTCGCTGCCGCCGGCGGCAATCTGCTCCAGCATTGCGGCAAGGCGTTCTTCGCCGGCAAGCAGGAGATCAAAGAGTTCCGCATCAAAAGCCATCCCGCGCCTGATCCTGTCCATCAGATCTTCCATCCTGTGGGCAAGCGCGGTCATCCCCGTGAAGCCCATGGAGGCCGCCATGCCCTTTACCGAGTGGGCCGAGCGGAACAGAGCGTCAATAATCTCGCGGTTGTCACGATCAGCCTCCAGCTGAACAACAAGCGCGGATAGCTTCTGCAGATGCTCACCGGCTTCACTGATGAAGAGTTCCCGATATTGGGACATATCCATACGAATTACTCCGCCATCTTTCCATGGTCATGCCGGAAAGCAGACCAGATGGCTTGAAAACCACAGGTGTCGGGATGGGTCGCGCCCGGGAACGGTCACCAGGAGGAGGCGCCTTCCGCTGGCGATGCCGCAGCTGCTGCCCTGTCACAATGAA
>JAGFXN010000160.1 GCA_017861215.1 Deltaproteobacteria bacterium
AGGATATAGACCATCAAGGCTGCGATCCCCAGTTTCATGTTTTTTACATGCTTCATAGCCCCCTCCTGTCGATTGTGCAGATTGTAGTTTTTTCTTGGCTCTCAGGCAAGCATAACCAGGCAGGAGCAGATAATTTCTGCATCTGCATTTTAATTTCTAGGAACCACAAAAAAGCCTGCTCGCAAGAACAGGCTTTTTTGTCAGCAAAGCGTATCTGTCAGGCTCAAGCAGACTGCTTTTGTACATGAGCAACAGGAGATTCATAACCGGCAAAAACTTTAGCGCCAAGCTTGAACTCGGCCCAGAACTCTTGCCACTGCGACGGCGTTTCATTTTCAGCAGTGGCAGGTTTCAATTCGGCAAGGAATACGGTAAGGGCGGCTCCGGCTGCCAGAAGCGTCCCGGCAAGAACAAATGATTTTGATAAACCGCCTGGCTGGGCATTGAGCATTTCGGAGACTTTTCCCATGACAAAGCCGCCAACTCCCCAGGCAGTAAAGAGTGCGCCGTAATTGAGCCCGTAATTTTTTGTACCCCAGTAATCCTTGGCAAACGAAGGAAAGAGGCAGAGGTTGGAGCCGTAATTGAAGCCGATGAAAGTGGCGAGCAGAACAAGTAAAGCTGCGTTATTGGTGCTTATAACCGGGATTGCCGCAAACATCATGGCTGCCTGCAAGGACAGCATGATAAACAGGGTGGCGCGGCGACCGATCTTGTCGGAGAGGATGCCGGCAACAACACGACCTGCGGCGTTGCCGACCGCCATGATGGCAACGGCTACGAAAGCCATCGGCCCCATACTCTTTTTGGCAAGTCCGGCGACGCTGCCGATAACCATGAGGCCGGCGCCAGAACCGATAAAAAATGCCAGCCAGAGGACGTAGAATTTATAGTTGCGGAGAATTTCACTGACAGTCGCATTGACAACCGGTTTCGCGGCATTGAGTTTGGCCACAGGCCCTGGATTGGCCGGTTCGGGCGCGACATATCCGGCAGGCGGGTTGACGACGAAAAATGACATCCCGCAGACAACAACGGTGAATCCTGCAGCGAGCATGAGCATTGATTTCTGGATACCGAAGACTCCCAGCAGGAATGAAGAGAGCGGTGCGATGTAGACCGGGGCAAGGCCGAATCCGGCAACAACTATGCCGGCGATGAGCCCGGTTTTTGAAGGGGAGAACCATTTGAGTGCCGGAGGGGTGGCTGCTGAATAGCCGAAACCGAAGCCGGCACCTGCAAGGACGCCGAAACCGATAACCCAGGCGGCGTAGCTGTTGCTGAAAGCCATGAGAGAAAAGCCTGAGCCGACGAGAAGCCCGCCGATGAGGGCAGTCTTTGCCGGTCCGATCTTATCCTGGCACCTGCCGGCGAGAATCATGGCAAAGGCAAAGGTAAGGCAGCATAACGCGTAAGGATCATTTATCGAGGCCAGGTCCCACTGAAAGGCGTCCGGGCCACCTTTTTCAATGGACGATTTTATTGCACCCTTGAAAATACTCCATGCGTAGAGAACTCCCAGAGCAAGGTTGATAGTTGTGCCGGCAGCAACAACCCGCCACCCACTTTTCGCAGTAGTTGACATTAAAAATACCTCCTTAGGCTGTATTTATAAGTAGAATTCATTTCTGTACACACAAATACCGTGCCACCGTAGCCTGCAGAGCCAAACATAAAAAAACTAATATAATAAGGTGGTTAAGTCAGTAGCGGCGACAAAATGGTTTTTTCCGGAAAGAGTTTGTATTTGCAGGAATGCAAATAATTTTTGCATAAGCAGTACAAAGTAAGGTTTAAGTCGCTAATAAGTGCGTATAGCGGCCATTTGCAATATTGCAAGGCTTTGCATGGCTGCAAAATATCAGTTCAGACCGAGATATTTTTTCCCAGGGCAACCTAATATGATTGCAAAAAAAAACCGCATGCTTCCTTTGTGGGCATCACCGGCTACATGGCGTGATTTTAAAACTTTGTTTTTTTATTGGAAAAGAAATAGCATTTCTGCTAATACTGCAGCAGGCTTCACTATCATGGAACAGTGCAGGAGAGGTTGTTCAGGCCTGCTTGCTATTGATCGTCCGGAGGAAGAATGAAGAAGAGAGTGCTTGTTGTTGATGACAGCGAAATAGTGCTGGCAAAGGCCCATGAAGCTTTAACAGCTGGAGGGTACGAGGTGTCTACTGCTCTTAGTGCAGCAGCAGCGGACAGGTATATTTACGGCGACTCAAGACCGGATATAATTATCCTCGATGTGATGATGCCGATACTTGACGGGGATAAGAAGGCAAAAATTCTCAAGGGGGACGATTCTTCCAGGGACATTCCGATTCTACTTCTTTCATCTAAAAATGAAGAGGAACTTGCCAGACTGGTAGCAGAGTCCGGAGCAGACGGCTTTATCCGGAAACCATTCACGTACCGGGAAATGATCGAAGCAGTAAAAATCACGCTATAGGTCTAATTTTACAGTTCTTCCAGGATTTCCAGGGAACGGTTCCTGAACTGTTCAACCCGCTCGGCCAAAGCTCTTCGCTTTTGAGGGGCTCCGCAGATCTGCTACAATCGCCTCCGCCGGGCACTGGTGTTGCCATATAGCTCCAGCCTGCCGCTGCCGCCGCTCAGCGGGAAGAAATGACAGGTAATTACCCCGCCTCTTTTAACTCGCCTTTCATGAATAGCTGGCCGAAATCTCCGGATGAAAATTCCTGATACATGGTGCGTTGAGTCAAGTTTTACCTGCGTTGTCGCTTCGCCAGCGAAGCGGTTTCACAGCTATGATCGCTTGCACACTGGATGAACGCGATAGTGAATACTATGGCAACTTCTTTGTGCCGTGCCGGCGTATACCTGGGCACTTTCATGATACATCTCTATTCCCAGGCATTGTATCGAAAACCGTGCAACAACTGTTTCCTGCAGCACCAATGTTCTTATGGAAAGCCTGTGTTGCCTGGTGATACCGCTTCCCCTTGAAATCGATGGATTTTACCGTTTTGCCATGTTATTGTAACTACATACAATTCACGTTTACGGTACAATTTTCCGAGTTACTACAAATGTCCTGTCCCACGTCGATGTAAGCACTGCTATTGCCGGCCGTAGAATGTTCGTTGCGCGCAGCTTGGCCGAGTAAAGGTACCGTGCTCTTCAGGGAGAAATCTCATAGAAACCGAAGTAAATCCCAGTAAAATCCTGTTTGTGACCCCTCCCTATCATAGTGGTGTGGATGAAATCGCCGGTCGCTGGATACCCCTTGGTTTGGTATATCTTGCGGGTGCTGCCCGTCAGGCGGGTCTGGATGCCGGGATTTACGATGCCATGGCAAAGGGACATGCATTCCCCGAGGTCGAAGAGCGTCTGCGTGCCTCAATGGCCGACTACGTCGCCGCCAGCGCTATTACCGCTACCATTAATGACGCCGTCAGGATTCTCGAACTTGCCAAGAGGCTCCGGCCTGATACCGTCACCATTCTGGGCGGCATACACCCGACTTTCATGTATGAAGAGATCCTTGACAGCTCGGATGCTGTCGATTACATCGTCATCGGTGAGGGAGAAGTCACCCTGCAGCATTTGCTGGAGGTGCTGGAGGCTGGCGGAAGTCCGGAAAGTGTTGCCGGCATCGCCTTCCGGCGGGCCGGGAAGGTTGTCAGGACCGGCAAGCGCGCTTTCATGGAGCTGCTCGATGATCTGCCGGCAGCCTGGGACCTTTTAGCGTGGGAGGACTACTACAGTCTGGTGATTGCCGACTCGCGCCTGGGAGCAATCAGCACCTCTCGCGGCTGTGACCATGGCTGCAGTTTCTGCTCCCAGCAGCAGTTCTGGGCGAAGTCGTGGCGCGCCCGTGATCCCCGGAAGGTGGCCGACGAACTGGCATATCTGTTTGCCACGTACCGGGTTAACGTCTTTCTGATTACCGATGAATATCCCACCAGGAACAGAGAGCGTTGGGAAGCGTTCCTCGATGCAGTCATCGCCAAGGATCTACCGATTTATCTTTTGATGGAAACCAGGGGCACAGACATCATTCGTGACCAGGAGGTCATCTGGAAATACCGTAAGGCAGGAATTATCTACATCTCCATCGGCATCGAGACAGCCGACCAGACTGCCCTCGATGCCATGAGAAAAGAGATGGTTGTAGAAGATACAAAACGGGTTATTGAGATTCTTCGTGAACAGGAGATCGTGTCCGAGGCCTCTTTCATGCTTGGTTTGCCGGATGAGACCCCCGAGAGCATCAGGAGAACCATGCAACTGGTTCAGCAATACAACCCGGATATAGCGAATTTCCTGACGTACACCCCGTGGCCTTATGCTGAGGGATATAAAGACCTTAAACCGTTGATACGGGTCCACGACTACGGGCAATACAACCTGGTTGATCCCGTCCTCGAACCTCACGATATGAGTATTCTGCAGGTTGAAGTTGCGCAGGCGGACTGCTACCGGCGCTTTTACATGGGCAAGATCATAGAATTCATGACCATGAAGGCAACCTTCAGGCGCGACTATCTGATGCGTATTACCAAGCTGTTCATGGGAAGCTCATTTGTCATGAAAAAACTGGGGATCGGCATCCTCGGCAAAATTCCGGCAAAGCTTGATGAAATGCGGAGAGGAAAAAAGGCGGATGAGAGATGAGAGATGAGAGATGAGAGATGAGAGA
>JAGFXN010000161.1 GCA_017861215.1 Deltaproteobacteria bacterium
ACCCTGCCTCCTTTGCCTTGCTGATAATGTAACTGGCAACTGCCTTGTTGTCGATAACCGGCTTGGTGTTCGGCATGCAGCAGACCGAGGTGAAGCCGCCGGCGGCTGCAGCTCTGGTGCCGCTGACAATATCCTCCTTGTACTCAAGGCCGGGGTCGCGCAGATGCACATGCATGTCGATCAAGCCGGGAACGACATATTTCCCGGTCGCATCCAGCACCTCGCAGCCGGCAGGAACGGCGAGTCCCTTGCCCAGCTCCTTAACCCGGCCGTTCTCAACCAGTAGATCCAGCGTCGCATCGATTTTCTGGCTCGGGTCAATCACCCGGCCACCTTTGATCAGTAAACTCATATTTGTCACCTCGTTCAGAGAATAATTGGAATCCATTGCCAGAACGGTCAATTTTGCGTCGGATCAAGGCTGTCGAGGGAGAGCGCGGAGGCGTAGCACCGCTACGCCGCACAAGCGATCCCGAAGACTTACGCCGAGCCGGCGGAAAAGTGGCCGTTCACCACCCTACTCCAGCTCGCCGCCGCAGACGTGATACAACATCGCCATCCTCACCGCCACCCCGTTCTCTACCTGCTTGAGGATGTGGGACTGGCTGCCGTCAACCACATAGGAGGACATCTCCACGCCGCGATTGATCGGCCCGGGATGCATGACCATGGCGTCCGGCTTGGCCAGCTTGAGGTTCACCGGATTCAGCCCGAAATATCTGGAGTACTCGCGGGTATTGGGCATGAGGGTCTTCCCCTGGCGCTCCTGCTGAATCCTGAGCATCATGACGACATCGGCATCCGCTATCGCCTCATTCATCGTGGCGCAAGCGGTCACATTACCGAGCCTCTCCACTCCTGGCGGCACCATGGTCGGCGGCCCGGCGACAAAAACGTGCGAACCGAGCTTGGTCAGCCCCTGAATATTGGAGCGGGCAACCCGGCTGTGGGTTATGTCGCCGATAATCGCCACCTTCAGCCCGTCGAGCCGACCGAAGCGGTCCTTCATCGTCAGCATGTCGAGCAGACCCTGCGACGGGTGTTCGTGGGTGCCGTCACCGGCATTGATGATCGAACAGTTCGGCATTTTTTTCGAAAGAAAGTAGTGGGAACCGGAAACGGCATGGCGCATGACGATAATGTCCGGCTTCATGGCCAGGAGGTTCAGGGCGGTATCCGCCAGGGTCTCCCCCTTGGTAGCCGAACTGGACGAAGGAGTGATATTCACCGTGTCGGCGGAAAGCCTCTTGCCGGCAATCTCGAAAGAGGTGCGGGTCCGGGTGGATGCCTCATAAAAGAGGTTGATGATTGTCCTGCCGCGCAGCGTCGGGACTTTCTTGATTTCGCGGCTGTTGATCTCCCTCATGTTCTCGGCAGTTTCGATGAGGAGTTCGATCTCGTCCTTCGTCAGATCCTTGAGTGCAATAATGTCTTTGTGCCTGAACTGCTTCATTACTCTCCTCCTCTCACTTTTCGAGTATCACTTCGGTCGGCGTACCTCTTTCGTCAAAAATTACCGCGATATTCTCCTTGAGACTTGTCGGCACATTCCTGCCGACAAAGTCGGCCCGGATAGGCAGTTCCCGATGGCCCCGGTCTACCAGCACGGCAAGCTGGATAGTTGCCGGTCTGCCGTGATCCATGATTGCATCCATGGCAGCCCTGATGGTGCGCCCGGTAAAAAGGACATCATCCACCAGAACGACCATCTTCCCTTCAACCGAAAAGGGAATGTCGGTCTTGCCAACCGGCAGGTGCAGACTGTGTCCTTTGAAGTCGTCACGATAAAGCGTGATATCGACCTCGCCCACAAGCATGCTCTCGCCTTCAATTTCCTTGAGCCTGGAGGCGATCTCCCTGGCGATATATACCCCGCCGGATCTGATGCCAACCAGGGCGATATTCGCCACCCCCTTGTTCCGTTCGATGATCTCGTGCGCAATTCGGGTCAGCGCACGCCTGACACCGGCTCCGTCCAGAATTACCGTGCTCTCAGCTGCCATGATGATTCTCCTTTGCTGATAAAAAAAGACCTCTCCACAGATATGCGGAAAGGTCTTTTATTGTTAGCCGGAACAGTCACTTTCAACACCTTTGCTAACCTCACAGGGTTATCTTAAAAGGTAAAAATCTACCGGTAAAATATAGTCAGACAGCCATGAAGTCAAGGCAATTCTCTGCCGTCACAAAACAAAAAGCGGCAACCCGCTTCCCGGGTTACCGCTTGATTTGATGGTGATCCCAAGGGGACTTGAACCCCTGTTACCGACGTGAAAGGCCGGTGTCCTAACCACTAGACGATGGGACCCTGGTTAGCTTCCTGAATACCTATCGGCGTCAGGAAAAATGTTTATAGCAGAGGGGATAATACGAGTCAAGTTATTTTGGAAAGCAGCTCGTCATCAACGGATAATCACCCTGACGAACTTGAAGAGATAATCGACGCCTGACCAGACGGTTATGACAAAGGCAATCCAGAGATAAAACATGCCGACATTGTGCATGTTGGCAAGCAGCAGCGGGTGACCTGCCGAGAAGAACCAGTGATAGTCGTAATGAAGCAACAGTGCAATAATGGCAACAATCTGAAAAATGGTTTTGAATTTCCCCAGGTCGCTTGCCTCAATCACAATTCCCTCTGACGAAGCTATGCCGCGCAAACCGGTGATGATTATCTCACGCCCGAGGATGATCAGAACAATCCAGGCCGGCACCCTCCCCAAGGGAATAATCATTATCAGGGCAGCCATGACGATCAGCTTGTCGGCAATCGGATCAAGAAACTTGCCGAAAACAGTGACAATACCCATCTTCCTGGCAAGGTAACCATCCAGCCAGTCGGTAAAAGAGGCGGCAGAAAAGAGTGCGGCCGCCCAGAAAGAAGGCTCCCTTTCCCCGGTCGTAAGCAGCAGAACCATCAAGGGGATTGCGGCAATCCTCATCAGCGTCAGGATATTCGGGATGTTCCAGACAGGGTGGGGGTTAATTTCGGATTCAGACATCAGGTTACCGGCGATACAAATAATTTTCAGTTAGAGGCATAGTTTTTCTGGTAGCTCAGTACCTTACTGACATAGTTGCGGGTTTCATCATAAGGGGGAACCCCGCCGTACTTTGCTACCCGTGCAAGCCCGGCATTATAGGCGGCCAGGGCAAGAGTGACATTCCCCTTGAAGGTATCAAGAAGAAAGCGGAGATAGCGAACACCGCCGCGGATGTTGTCGGTCGGATTGAAGGAGTCGGCAACTTTGAGATCCTGCGCCGTGCCAGGCATAAGTTGCATCAACCCGGCGGCCCCCTTACTGGAGACGGCATTTGGGTTATAGCCTGATTCAGCATGAATCACCGCTTTGACCAAAGACTTGTCAACGCCGAATTCACTGGCGCAGGAAGTGATGATTGAATCGAATTCAGCCGGACTTCGCGACAGTTTACCGAACCCGAAATTTGTTCGCAACCGCTTGTCCTTCTGGATATCACGCATAAAGACCTTGAACTTCCGGTCTGTCGGGGCATCCGTGAAGTGCATCACTCCTTCGGCATCTTCATATTTATAGATATCGGCAAAAGAAGACGATGAAGACACAAGGACTGAAAACAACACGGCGCCACATGCTATGAGTCTGTATTTCACCATAAAATCACCACGTATTTCATTTTATAGACCAATTATGCGTGTATGACAAGCAGCAATCATCCACAGCTGTGTGCGTAACGAAAAAAACTGTTTGACAAATTTACGAAGAATATTTAGATATATGAATGTATTCCAAATATCTGGTATCGGGAGACGTATGGCATTTGACAAAGAGAGATCTTTCCTGGATGAATCGGAAGTATTAAAGGTATTAGGCCATCCGGTACGCTTGAAAATTGTAGCCGGATTATGCACAAAAGAGTGTAACGTGAAAAAAATCTGGGAGTGCCTTGGCTTGCCGCAGGCTACTGTTTCACAGCACCTGGCACTCCTGAAAAACAAAGGGATAATCGAAGGGAAAAGGGGCGGAGCAGAAGTCTTTTACTCGGTGGTTCATCCACTTGCAAAACAGATAGTTGCTATTCTGACTGAAGATTCAGCCCCGTAACGGCTCAGCAACGGCTTTCGTTCCTGTGCCGTACACTACCTGATAAGTAGCCGGCACAACTTCTTTCATGCCGTATCTCTCCCGGTAAATATCCATCATCTTCAGCATTACGCTCCGGCCTGCAAGTCCGGTGGCAATAGTTCTGGCCGCACTGCCCGCACCGATACCGTTTACCGCACGTATCAGCGAGTAAACATCAGGATAGTTTTCGACCTCAAGCTCATCAAAAACATCAATTTTGACAAACGAGGCAGATTTGAGCGCCGACACCACATCTGAGCAGCTTGCAAACTGGTGCGTCCGATCCGCATTACATTTGTGCAAAAGGGTTATAGCGCTGCTATACGAGTCTCTCAACTCATACAGCGTCTTTTCACCAAAAAGTGCGAAACAAAAACGCCCACCAGGCTTCAGCACTCTCCAGACCTCTGCAAAAGGCGCACCCAATGGACTCAGCCACTGATATGTCGACGTCGATACCACCATGTCGAAACTGCTGTTCTTGAAAGGAAGAGTCTCCGCATCCCCACAGGTGAGCATTATATCTGCGTCACCGGCAAATTGTTTTTTTGCGCACAGTA
>JAGFXN010000016.1 GCA_017861215.1 Deltaproteobacteria bacterium
TTCGGCGGTCTGGACTACACCATCCACCGGGCAGAAGAGTACGTCGCGGCAGCCAAATCCCATCTGGAGATTTTCGCTGATTCACCGGTACGCCGCGCACTTTTCAGCCTTGCCGACTACGTTGTGACAAGAGGCAAATAATGACCTTTCTGAAATGGATACTCTTCGCCCTGCTGACAGTTACCCTGGCCGTTGCCAGCGGCTGCAAAAAGGATGACCGTGCTGCCAAACCGGCGGCAAAGGCTGTTGCCGGCCCTGTAGAGGGGAGTGCCGCACCTGATTTTACCGTCAGGGATCTGGCCGGTCAGGAGGTAAAGCTTTCCTCGCTCAAGGGGAAGGTCGTCCTTGTCAACTTCTGGGCTACCTGGTGTCCGCCGTGCCGGGAAGAGATCCCCTCGATGGTGAAACTCAATCAGAGCATGTCCGGCAAGCAGTTTCAGATGCTGGCCATCTCGATCGACGAAGGTGGTAAAGCGTCAGTAGAGACCTTCTTCAAAAAAAGCGGTATGACGCTTCCTGCCTTCCTGGACACGGAGGGTGCGGTTGCCCGCAGCTACGGCACCACAGGTGTTCCCGAAACCTTCATTGTCGACAAGACCGGCATAATTCAAAAGAAGATTGTCGGCGGCATGGACTGGAGTTCTCCGGATGTTATCGCCTACCTGGAAGAACTGTTGAAA
The DNA here is from genome assembly GCA_017861215.1 of Deltaproteobacteria bacterium. Lineage (GTDB taxonomy): Bacteria > Desulfobacterota > Desulfuromonadia > Geobacterales > DSM-12255 > VEOV01. The sequence continues at coordinate 681 of JAGFXN010000016.1, forward strand.
AAGTAGATGGGTACTTCTCCCGATATATCCCTTCTCGGCGCCCTGGTTGCCGGAGTACTCTCCTTTCTCTCTCCCTGTGTGCTGCCCCTGGTCCCTTCTTTCATAACGTATCTTACCGGTCTTTCCTTTGCCGATCTGCAGGCGGAGCATCCGACAGAACTGGTGCGCCGCAGAACCATCATCCACTCCCTGCTCTTTATCGCCGGATTCACGCTTGTCTTTGTGCTGCTTGGCGCCTCGGCAACATTTGTCGGCAGTTTCCTCCGGGAAAACATGACAGTCATGCGCCGGGTCGGCGGTATCCTGATCATGCTCTTCGGGTTGCATGTCTGCGGCCTGCTGCCGATCGGTTTTCTGCTGGGAGAGAAGCGACTGCAGCTTCACAACAAACCTGCCGGCTACTTCGGCAGTATCCTGGTCGGTATTGCCTTTGCCGCCGGCTGGACCCCCTGCATCGGTCCGATCCTTGCTTCCATCCTGATGGTTGCTGCCGCTGAAAGCACGGTGTACCAGGGGATCATCCTGCTGCTGGCCTACTCTCTCGGGCTGGCAATCCCTTTTTTCCTCTCGGCTCTCGCTACGCACCGCTTTCTGGTCCTTTTCAACCGCTTCAAAAAATACATCCGCCTCTTTGAGATCGTTACCGGACTGTTCCTGTTTGTTGCCGGGGTCATGATCTTTTTCGACCGGCTGGCAATGGTGCAGCGCTATTTCTCCTTCTGACAAAGAGCTGCACCGGTAATCCTGCATTGCGATACCGGCTCCCCTGTGCTATCCTTACCTCTTATAAATTAAAAAATTCCATAGCAAGCGAGTGTATCAGCATGAAATTTACCGAACTCACCCTGCCGGAAGTTCTTATGCAGGGGATAGCCGCTGCCGGCTTTACCGAATGTACTGCCATCCAGGAAAAGACCCTGCCGCTCGCCCTTGCCGGCAAGGATATCGCCGGTCAGGCGCAGACAGGGACCGGCAAGACAGCCGCATTCCTGGTGACTCTCTTTGCCAGGCTCCTCCGGCAGGAGAAGCGTGGTGATATCTCCCATCCGCGGGCGCTCATCCTGGCCCCTACCCGTGAACTGGTGGTGCAGATCGAAAAGGACGCCCAGCTGCTCGGCGGCCGGTGCGGGTTTTCGATCCAGGCAATCTACGGCGGTGTTGATTATATGCAGCAGCGCAGTGCCCTGCGCGAGGGGGCTGATGTCGTCATCGGCACTCCCGGGCGGCTGATCGACTACCTGAAGCAGAAGGTGTACTCGCTCGGCAAGATCGAGGTGCTGGTGATAGATGAAGCCGACCGGATGTTTGACATGGGCTTTATCGCCGACCTGCGCTTTATCCTGCGCCGTCTGCCCAACTATGACCTGCGCCAGAACATGATGTTCTCGGCAACACTCAACCAGCGGGTCATGGAGCTTGCCTACGAATTCATGAACCTGCCGGAAAAGGTGTCGGTCACTCCGGAGCAGATGACTGCCGAAAAGGTAGAGCAGGTGCTGTACCATGTATCCAGAAAGGAAAAATTTCCGCTGCTGCTCGGGCTGTTGCGCCGGACAGGTACGTTACGCACCATGATCTTCGTCAATACCAAGAGAGAGGGCGAGTTTCTTTTTGACCGGCTCAGTGCCAATGAGATTGTCTGCCGCGTTATTTCGGGCGATGTCGACCAGAAAAAACGTCTCCGCATCCTGGAGGATTTCAAGAGCGGCAAACTGCCGGTCATGATAGCGACCGATGTCGCATCGCGCGGCCTGCACATCGAGGAAGTTTCGCACGTCATCAACTATGACCTGCCGCAGGATGCGGAGGATTATGTCCACCGCATCGGCAGGACGGCACGGGCCGGAGCAGAGGGGATTGCGATCTCGCTGGCTGACGAGGACGGCGCATTCTACATCGAGGCGATACATGACTATATCAGGGAGAAGATCCCGGTCGAATGGGCTGATGATGAGCTGTTCATCCGCAACTACAAGAGGACCAAGCCGAATCTGAAAAAGATGGAGAGCCACCCGCACGGCGCGGCGAAAAAACCGGCGGAGGGGGCGACCAGGAGGAGCAGGCCGCGCAAACCGCACAGCGGCAAGGGAATGGCGCCTGCCAGGTAAAAAACAGAACTTTTTAACCATGGCCCAGTTATCGCTTTTTTTTTCGTCAAGCTTATGATATTTAAGTCAGAATAAAACCCGGGCTGATTGACTTGCCCGGTTTGTCTGCCATACTGCCCAAATACAAAAATCAAGCGCGACTTCATCGATCCGTAATCGGGATTATGCCGTTCGTGTATCAAACAAGGGAGGATGCGGGAATGAGTTATGAATTGCCGAAGAACAAGCAGCTCTTGAAGTGGGTGGAAGAGGTGACTGCGCTCTGTCAGCCGGAGAGTGTCTATTGGTGTGACGGCTCGCAGGAGGAGTATGACAGGCTGTGCGAGCTTCTTGTAAAAGGCGGCACATTCAAAAAACTCAATCCGCAGAAGCGCCCCGGCAGCTATCTCGCCTGCTCCGACCCTATCGACGTGGCCCGCGTCGAAGACCGTACCTTCATCTGCAGCCGTTCCAAGGATGACGCCGGTCCGACCAATAACTGGATGAATCCGAAAGAGATGAAGGCGATTCTCCACGGTCTTTTCAAGGGGTGCATGAAGGGGCGTACCATGTATGTCATCCCCTTCAGCATGGGGCCGCTCGGCTCCAATATCGCCAAGATCGGCATCGAGATTTCCGACTCGCCGTATGTTGTCGTCAACATGCGCATCATGACCCGCATGGGTAAAAAGGTTCTCGATATCCTCGGTGACGGCGAATTCGTCCCCTGCCTCCATTCTGTCGGCGCCCCGCTGGCGCCGGGACAGAAGGACAGTACCTGGCCGTGCAACAAGGAAAAATATATCGTCCATTTTCCGGAAGAGCGGGCCATCTGGTCTTTCGGCAGCGGTTACGGCGGCAACGCCCTGCTGGGCAAGAAATGCCTGGCGCTGCGCATCGCTTCCAAGCAGGGCAAAGACGAGGGGTGGCTGGCAGAGCATATGCTGATCCTCGGCGTCGAAACCCCGACCGGTGAGAAGTCCTATGTCGGTGCCGCCTTTCCGAGTGCCTGCGGCAAGACCAACTTCGCCATGCTCATTCCACCCAAGGGTTTTCAGGAAAAAGGGTGGAAAGTCACCACCATCGGCGATGATATCGCCTGGATCAAACCCGGCCCCGACGGCCAGGTCTACGCCATCAACCCCGAGTTCGGCTATTTCGGCGTAGCTCCCGGCACCAACTACAAAACCAACCCCAATGCCATGATCTCCTGCGAGAAAAACTCCATCTTTACCAACGTGGCTCTGACCGAGGACGGTGATGTCTGGTGGGAAGGGTTTGACGGTGAACCCCCGGCCAAGCTCACCGACTGGCAGGGAAACGAGTGGACCCCCGGCTGCGGCCGTACGGCTGCGCACCCCAACGCCCGCTTCACCTCCCCGGCCTCCCAGTGTCCCTGCATTGATCCTGATTGGGAAAATCCCAGAGGGGTGCCGATGAGCGCCTTTATCTTCGGCGGCCGCCGCAAGGATACCGTGCCGCTGGTTTACCAGGCCTTCAACTGGAACTACGGCGTTTATCTCGCCGCAACGCTCGGCTCCGAAACCACCGCTGCTGCCGTCGGCGCCACCGGCAATGTCCGCCGTGACCCGTTCGCCATGCTCCCGTTCTGCGGCTACCACATGGCCGACTATTTCGGCCACTGGCTGCAGTTTGGCCGCTCCATCCCCCGCCCGCCGCGCATCTTCAGCGTCAACTGGTTCCGCAAGGACGAGAACGGCAAGTTCATCTGGCCGGGCTATGGCGACAACATGCGCGTCCTGAAATGGATCGTCGAACGGGTTCAGGGACATGCCGCAGCAGTGGAGAGCCCGCTCGGCTGGATGCCGCGCTATGAAGACATGGATTGGGAAGGGCTGGATATGCCCCGCGAGACGTTCAATGACCTCATGTCAGTGGACCGCGATGTCTGGCAGAATGAGGTCCTCTCCCACGAAGAGCTGTTCGTCAAGATGTACGACCGCTTGCCGAAGGAGTTCCTCCATATCCGTGAACTGATCCTCTCCAGCCTGTGGCGCGCGCCGGAACACTGGGAGCAGATCGGCGACGTCAATCCGGAAGGGTGGAACGAATAGTTCCGATTAGCGGACTGCAGGTCTGAAACAGTCTGATTTATCTGAAGAGCAAGAGCCCCTCACCGGCAGTCCGGTGAGGGGCTCTTTTTGCTGAAACTTTTTCATGCTTGACTTTGCTTGTCCGTTCAGTGAAGCATTGCTTTGCATGACCGCTCCAGTCGACACGAGGTAGAAATCATCTTTTGGCAGGAGGCATGAACGGTTGCGGATTCTGGTGCTGGGCATAGGCAACGTGCTGATGAATGACGACGCAGCCGGGGTGAGGGTGGTGCAGGCGCTTGCCGAAAAGTATTCCTTTCCGGAGGAAGTGACCCTGCTTGACGGCGGCACCCTCGGACTGGACCTTCTCCCTGAGCTGGAAGGGGTTGACCGGCTGCTGATTGTTGATGCCGTGGCGACCGGCGGGGCGACCGGATCACTGGTGAGACTCAGCGGCGCTGCTATTCCGCGCACTCTTGCCACCAAGGTTTCGCCGCACCAGGTGGGGTTGCAGGATCTGCTGCTCGTTGCCGGGCTCCAGGGACACGCCGTAGCGGAGATGGTGCTCTGGGGGGTGCAGCCGGGGTCGATTGACATGGATATCGAGATGTCGCCGGAGGTGGCGGCAGCTGTGATCCTGTTGCAGGATAAGGTTCTGCAGGAGCTGGCAGCCTGGGGGATCCATCCTTGCTGAGCTCAAGGTATGCGTTGTCGAGTTGGCGGCAACAGCAAGAGCCCGGTCGCAGTGGCCGGGCTCTTGCTGTTTGACGGCACTGTTTCTGGCATGTCAATTGCTACGTCAGGATGCATAAGCCGCACAGGCTGCGATTGGCAGCCTGGCTGCAGAATCCGGTACTATTTGCGACAGAACCTGACTGAAAAGAGGTGACGCATGAACTGCTTCACATTGCTGCTGGCGAGTCTCCTGCTGGCTGCTCTCCCAATGACAGCCTCTCCCGCCTGGCCGGCCTCCGGCAGGGTTCCGGAGAAACTGGTCTTCAGCCTCAGCTGGACCGGCATCCCGGTCGGCATCGCCACGCAGGAGATTGCTGATGCCGGAGAGCTGCGGCGCATAGTGTCAACTGCCCGTTCCAACGACTGGTTGTCCGCATTTTTCCCGGTCGATGACCGCACCGAGAGCATCCTGGAGAAAAGCGGCCCCTTCCCGGGGAAAACCCGCACCTTCAAGATGCTTTTCAAGGAGGGGCGCCGGGTCAGAGATCGGGAGATCACTTTCGACGCCGCTGGAAGAATTGCTCACTATCATGACCGGGTGAGCGGCAAGCGGCTTTCCATAGCGCTGGAGCCGGATACGTTCGACATCTATTCGAGTTTCTTTTATGTCCGCCATCAGCCGCTTGAGCCGGGCAAGTCGATTTATATTAATGTGCTGGACAGCAAAAAACTGCACCGCATCGAGATCAGGGTGTTGCAGCGGGAGAGGATAACGGTGCCGGCGGGAGATTTCAATACCATCAAGATTGAACCGATGGTGAAACCTGTTGGCGTTTTTGAGGGGAAGCGCGGCGCATATATCTGGCTGACTGACGACGAGCGGCGGATTCCGGTGAAGGCGCAGACCAAGGTGGCCGTCGGCAGTGTCACGGCGGTTCTGACCGGCGGCAATTACTGAAACTGCTGTCTGACCGTAACTGCCACTGAGCCGATCCCGGGGATTGTGGCACAGAGCCTGTCGCCGGCAGCTATTCTGCTGACGCCGGCCGGGGTGCCGGTGAGAATGATGTCGCCCGCTTCCAGGGTAAAAATTGTGGAGAGGTAACTGATGATTTTTGCCGCCGGGCAGATCATCAGCGCTGTCGAGCCGTTCTGCCGCAGCTCATCGTTGACGGTAAGGCGGATGGTGACTGCCTGCGGGTCGGCAACCTGCTCGGCCGGCACAAAAGTCGAGAGCGGACAGGCGGTATCAAAGCCTTTGGCAATATCCCAGGGCAGGCCTTTTTTCTTCAGCTCATCCTGAACATCCCGCAGCGTCAGGTCAATTGCTACTCCATAACCGGCCAGGAAGGCAAGGGCATCCTCGGCAGCGATATCCCGGCCGGTTCTGCCGATAAGCAGCGCCAGCTCGGCTTCATGATGACAGTTGTCTGAATAGTGCGGAATGACCACCACGTCTCCGTCGCCGATTACCGAGGTGGCGGGTTTCATGAAAATGACCGGCGCGGCCGGCGTTTCATTCCCCAGTTCCCTGATATGCTCGACGTAGTTGCGCCCGATGCAAAGAATCTTGCCGATGGCAAACTCCTCGCCCGTTGTCAGCCGTGCTGTTGTCATTCGTCCCTCCACGCCGGCGGCTTCACCGGTTGCCGGCACCATGAGTTGCCGCCTATTCCAAGGTTTTTACCGTCTTCAGCAGATTCTCTGCGGTGATTTCCTTGCTGCCGAGCAGCGTTTTGCTTTTTTTGCTGCTGCTGTTCACAACGACTACCGTCGGGGTGGCGGTCACCTTGTACTCGGTGGCCAGTGCCTGTGCCTTGGCCATCATCTGGCTGACATCCATGAAGCTCAGCTGTTTGTAGGTCACGCCGAGCGGAGCGACAGCCACTTTTACATCCTCCGGAGAGGGGTTTTTGTTGCTTCTGGCCAGGTCAAAGAGAGCCTTGCGCAGCTGCAGATACTTTGCTTTTTCATTGACCAGGAACGACAGGTGGTAGGGAACGAAGTTCATCGACTCCTGGTGCACAGGTTTGTCGATAAAGTACACCTTGGCTTTTTTCTCAAGCTGGGGAAAGACCGCTTCCAGTACCGGCTCGACCTTGATGCACATCGGGCAGAGCCAGTCGGAAAAGACGTAGATTTCAATCCTGCTGCCCTGTTTGCCCAGAGCTGTTTCGAGTCCGGCCGCTTCCGGCTTCCTGGTGCCGGCAAACGTGACCAGAAAGCCGACCGCAGCGGCGACCAGCAGCAGAACTGCTCTGGAGAAGAACTGACGTCTGTTCATGGCTGAATACCTCCTTGATTCCTTGAAAACTTGCAGCACCCTGAGGGTGCAGAGCAGGTAGACGGTAACGGCGATGCCGATGCATAACAGGCACCAGGCCTTAATGACGTTATTCTGCAGATAGATCATGACCAGTTCAGCGCCTGCGCCCCCGGCCAGGGTCAGGGAGAACAGCCATGCGCACTGTTTCCAGCGGCTTGACAGCAGCAGGAGCAGTGCGAGGAAGCAGAAGTAGAGAGTGCCGATCAGCGGCAGCGGCAGCCCGTACAAGCGGTATTCGTGGGCTTCCGTGCAGCCGCCGAAGCTGCAGAGGTCGGTCCAGGAGAGCATTGCCAGGATCATTCCGCACAGAATAAGGATGGTGCTGAATAGCGGCGGTCTCCTCTTAAACATGGCGGTCGGCACTCCGTTTTCCCTGCCAGCTGTCGCGTTTTTTCAGCTCATTCAGTATAGCATACCACAGCTGGTTATTCTTAAGATTCCACTCCGGGGCGACCCGGATGGCCAGCGGCGCGGAGCCGTAGAGCCTTTGTACCGAGATCGCCGCGGGCAGCAGTTCGAGGAAGTCGGCAGCGGCGGCAACGTACTCGTCCCGGGTCAGCGGCACAAACTTGCCCTCCGCATAGAGAGCGGCGAGGCGAGTCCCCTGTACCGCATGGAGCTGATGCAGTTTCACCGAATGGACGCCGAGCGCCACGAGCAGGTCGACGCTTTTCAGGAAGCTGGCCCGGCTCTCACCGGGGAAGCCGTAAATCAGGTGCGTACAGAGGTCAAAGCCCCGTCCGGAGACCTTTTTGGCGGTGGCGATATACTCGGCCACGGTATGGCCGCGGTTGATGAGGGCAAGGATGTCATCGTCCGTGGACTGCAGGCCGAGTTCGAGGCAGACATACTTTTTTCTGGCGATGCCGGCCAGCAGCTCGGCCGCAGCGTCACTCAGAGCGTCCGGCCGTGTGCCGACCGAGATGCCGATCACATCCGGATGGCTCAGTGCCCGGCGGTAGCAGTCCTGCAGCCGCTCAACCGAGTCATAGGTATTGGTGAATTTCTGGAAGTAGATAATGAATTTTTCGCTCCCCAGGCGGCGGCGATGATAGGCCATGCCGGCCTCCATCTGCTCTTCGATGGAGATATGCGCCTGGGTTGCATCGGGAGAGAACGAGCTGTTGTCGCAGTAGATGCAGCCGCCGACCCCCCGGCTGCCGTCCCGGTTCGGGCAGGTGAAGCCGGCATCGACATTTACCTTGCTGACGCGGCAGCCGAACCGCTTGCGCAGGTACCATCCGTAGGAGTTTATTCTGATGTCAGGATGAACATCGGGGGGCAGGTGCGTCATGTTGCTCTTGAGGGGATGGTTGGCAGCATGGTCGTTAAGGCGGCGGCTGCAGTTTGCGGGTCACGGCTGGCAATAATGGCGGAGACCAGGGCGATGCCCGCTGCGCCCGCGGCGGTCACTGCCTGGATATTCTCTTTCTTGATGCCGCCCAGAGCGAATACCGGTATGGCGATGAGGTGCGCCACGGTTTCGAGAAGCTCCAGGCCGACCGGTTTGCCGTAATTGGCTTTTGACGGGGTGTAGTAGACCGGGCCGAAAGTGATGAAGTCGGCGCCGTTTTCCTGTGCCATGATGGCACTGATCTGGTTGTGGCAGGAGAGGCCGATCAGCCGTTTCCGGCCCAGCAATTTTCTGGCCCGGTGCATCGGCATGCTGTTCTGGCCAAGATGAACGCCGTCAGCTTCGACAGCCAGGGCGATATCGACCCGGTCATTGATGAACAGCCTGGCGCCGTATCTGGCGGTCAATTTCCGCATGTCGTAGGCCAGTTCGTACAGCTCCCTGCTGGCAAGATCCTTTTCCCGCAGCTGCACCCCCCGCACCCCGCCTTTGAGGGCGTCTTCAACGACGTCGAGCAGGTGCCGGCTCCCTGTCTGGTGACGGTCGGTGATAAGATAGAGGTTGAAGCCGACGCTTCTGGCAGGACTCATGGCTACTCCAGCAACCCTTCCAGCGGACTGGATGCCGTCGCATAGAGTTTGCGCGGAATGCGGCCGGCCAGATACGCCAGCCGACCGGCGCGTACCGCCAGGTTCATCGCCTCTGCCATGGCAATCGGGTTTTTCGCGCCGGCAATGGCCGTATTCATCAGGACACCATGGCAGCCGAGTTCCATTGCAATCGCTGCATCCGAAGCGGTGCCGACCCCGGCATCGACAATTACCGGCACTTTGACGGTATCAAGGATGATTTTGATGTTGTAGGGGTTGCGAATGCCGAGACCGCTGCCGATCGGCGCGCCCAGCGGCATTACCGCCGCACAGCCGAGGTCTTCGAGCTTTTTGCAGACAATCGGGTCGTCGCTGGTATAGGGGAGCACGGTAAAACCCTCTTTGATGAGGATCTTCGCGGCCTTGAGCAGTTCTTCATTGTCCGGGAAGAGGGTCTTCTCGTTGCCGAGCACCTCCAGCTTCACAAAGTCGGACATGCCCGCCTCGCGGGCGAGGAGGCAGGTCCTGACGGCGTCATCGGCAGTGTAGCAGCCGGCGGTATTCGGCAGCAGGGTATATTTTTTCAGGTCGATATAGTCGAGCAGCGACTCCTTGCTCCGGTCAAGATTGACCCGTCTGACGGCAACGGTAATGATCTCCGCTCCTGATGCTTCCAGCGCCCGTGCCGTCTCTTCATTGCTGGCATATTTGCCGGTGCCGACCATCAGCCTGGAGTTGAAGTGCCGGCCGGCTATGACCAGGGTATCGTTGTGTGACATTCTATCCTCCGCCGACAAAGTGAACTATCTCTATCCTGTCACCGGCGACGACCGGCGTCGTCATGTACTCGGCTTTCGGCAGGATCACCGCATTGCGCTCTACCGCGACCTTGCGCGGGTCTATGCCGAGCGACTCCAGCAGCTGCTGCATGGTCTGGGTCGCAATGTCCCGAAGCTCACCGTTGATGGTTACCTGCATGTTGATCTCCAATAAAAAAAGCCGCGATGGCGGCCGGTGCTGCTGGTTGTTAACTGCTTCCCTCACCGGTCTGCCGGTCAGGTTCAAAGGGTTTGGGGCCGGCCGGCCTCATCTCAGCTCTTGCGAACTCCCCCAGCGATTGTCCTTCATACAGGTATGAAATTGTACGGTAAAGAGTAACAGCGACTGCAGATTTGTGTCAATGATTTTCATCTTTGCAGCGGCGTGCTCCGGGACGCCTGATTTGAATATCGGTTCAGGCGACATTTTTTATGGTACTATTGACGGCAGCATGCCATGCCGGCGCCTGGCAGGCGGCCGATCTCACGTCTCATGCAGGTTTTTATGACAATCCTCCCTGAAAATCGACCGTTGCTGTCTGCAACCGGAGAACGGCTCTCCTCGCTGCTCGATATCAATGCGCTCCCCGTGAGCGAGAAGGAGCGCATCTATGCCGGTCTCATCCCGGCCAGACTCTTCAGCCTGCTGGAGATCTCCCCGCAAACCTTTGCCGACCCGGCCGGACGCAGACTGGTGACGATCATCGCCCCGCAGGGGATGAACCTGGCACGCATCGAGGTCAGGCAGCGACCGGCAGAGCGCCGCACCATTTTCTTCCTGGATATCGCCGGGACGCATTTTCACCAGATGGACCTTTCCTTCTGCATTATCAATGACCCCCGGGGCCCGCGCTTTGCCGTGGATGTCGATGAAAACGGCGTCGACAACTGCTTTGCCACCCTCGGCCGGAACATTCCGGAAGAGATCCGGGCCATGCAGGCCGGGCTCTTCCCCAACCAGACCAGCAGGGGGTTGCGGATGTTCGGCGAGTTCTTTCATGGCTTCGAGCGTTTTGTCGACGCTCTCGGTATGGAGATGATCACCGCCGAACCGCTGACCTACGACAATGCCGTCCGCTATGAGAAATACGGTTTCGACTACCTGAGCGGCCGGCGGCTGATGCTCGCAATCGACCGGGAGTTCCGGTCCGGCGGAGTTTTACAGCGCAGGCTGGACGGCTCCACCCCCTTTCGCCAGCCCGGCATGGAGCGGACGGTGCACGGCCGGAGCTGGGCGATCCATGACGGCATTCTCGATGAGCCCTGGGATGATATCAGGATCTACCGGCTGGTCGGCCGGTCGGCCAATATCAACACTTTTTCCAGCGGCAGCGAACAGCCCTGAATTAAAGCCGAGTTGCTCTTGACAGGCTGGACGAAGCAGGTAATTATACGCCGGGAATTCTTGGTCGCCGGGCAGGGCCACGGGTGTCTCGGGCGAGACCCGGCGGAACAACAAACACGATTTTTTCACCGCAAGGAACGCCAA
>JAGFXN010000162.1 GCA_017861215.1 Deltaproteobacteria bacterium
AGGTGGTAAGGCTGAAGGCTGAAGGCTGAAGGCTGAAGGCTGAAGGCTGAAGGCTGAAGGCTGAAGCAGCTCAAATTTTCCTGACAAACTTCAGACTGCTAACTATCAACCGTTGTAATTAGGGTAGGTGGATGATTTCTGCGCTGACAGCAGTAGCCGTTATCGTCAGGATAGCGTAGCTTTTCAAATCACTGCCAGCCATGAGTGTCCCGGGGTTCACCAGCAGAACGCCGTCCTGTTTCTGGACACAGGGGGTATGCGTATGTCCGAAAAGGGCAACCGCGGCCTTTTTCTCCACCGCTTTTCTGACGATACTCTCCAATCCGTATTTGACGCGATAGATGTCGCCGTGGGTAATAAGAAATCTCTTGCCGGCGATTGTCTCAACGAGTTCACGCGGCTCCGTTGCCCGCTGGTCGCAGTTCCCAGGAACCTTGAGCAGGGGGATATCAAGCAGATGTTCAATGACCGTTGCATCGCTTATTTCATCGCCGAGATGAATAAGCATGTTTGCTCCTGAACCGTTCAGCAGCTTCAAGGGCGCCAGGTAATTACCGTGCGTATCGGAAACGACCATAACTTTCATTAAGACAAAGATAGCAGTTAGCCTGCTTTTTCGTCAACTGCTAATACTTATTCTATTTTCACCGGAGCTATCCTTATGAAAAATCGCTGGATCTGGGTCGCTGTCTGCAGCGGCGGCGTTTTCCTCTGCATGGGTATCTTCGGGCTGTTGGCTGTTGCCTCTATTTTTTCCGACAGGAGCGAACTGACTGTTTCTCCCGGAGTCGGCCTGGTTGCAGTCAAGGGTTTGATACTGGATCCGTTGGAAACGGTGAAGCAGCTTCATGACTTTGCGAAGAATGACAAAGTCAAGGCCGTTGTCCTCAGGATAGATTCTCCCGGCGGAGTTGTCGGCCCTTCCCAGGAGATCTGGTCAGCGGTCAGGAAACTCAAGGAGAAAAAGCCGGTTATCGTTTCCATGGGGAGTGTCGCTGCTTCAGGCGGCTACTACATTGCCGCGCCGGCAACCCTGATCTATGCAAATCCTGGTACCATTACCGGCAGTATCGGCGTACTGATGAAGTTTTCCAACCTCGAAGGGTTGATGGGCAAGGTCGGGATGAAATCTTTCACGTTGAAAACCGGCAAGTTCAAGGATGTCGGCTCACCGGCTCGCACCATGAGCACTGAGGAACGGGCGATGCTCCAGTCAGTCATAGAAAGCACGCACGGTCAATTCATCAAAGCTGTTGCCGAAGGCCGCAGGCTTCCGGAAGATAAGGTCCGGGCGATAGCGGACGGCAGAATTTTTTCCGGTGAGCAGGCGCTGCAGCAGAAACTGGTTGACCGGCTTGGGACACTGCAGGATGCAGTCGCCGAGGCAGGGAGGGCAGGCGGCATTTCCGGCGAACCTCAGGTTATAAAACCGCCGAAAAAGAAGCCGGCACTGCTTGACATGCTTGTCGAGGAGAGCTCCGGCCGGTTCGGCAGCCTGCTGCGCAAGGAGAAAGGCTTTTCACTCAACTATGAACTTGAAGGTATGGAGGAGTAGCAGGGAACATGCTTGCCTATCTCCTGAAAAGATTCCTCATGCTGCTGCCACTCTTTATCGGCATAACCCTGATAACGTTTGTGGTCATCCATCTTGCCCCGGGTGAGCCGGTAGAGATGCAGACAGCGCTCAGTCCAAAGGCTTCGGCAAAATCCCGGGAGCGGCTGCGCGAATACTACGGCCTGGATAAGCCGCTGCATGTGCAGTACCTTTCCTGGCTGGGGCGGTTGTCGCGCCTGGATTTCGGCCGCTCATTTTCCCCTGACGGCAGACCGGTCATTGATAAGATCAAGGAACGGATTCCTGTTACCCTCTCCATAAATTTTATTGCCCTGCTGCTTGAGTTCGGGCTTGCCATACCGATCGGCATCATCGCCGCTACCAATCGGAACAGTCTCATTGATAAAGGAATTACCCTCTTTGTATTCATCGGTTTTGCCGTGCCTACCTTCTGGCTGTCTCTGCTCATGATGTATATCTTCGGCGTAAAACTTGGTATTCTGCCAATTTCAGGTCTGCACTCCCTGGGCGGCGACCGACTGACCGGCATTGCCTGGCTGCTGGACACGGCAAAACATCTGATTCTGCCGTTAGGTGTGGCAACCTTCGGTGCTCTTGCCGGGCTCTCCCGCTATACGCGAGCGACAATGCTTGAAGTTCTTGGCCAGGATTATATTACCACTGCCAGGGGGAAAGGCCTTCCGGAGCGGCTGGTGATTTATCGTCATGCTCTGCGCAATGCTCTGCTGCCGGTCATCACCATCCTCGGTTTTTCTCTCCCGGGTCTGATTGGCGGCAGTGTCATCTTTGAAACCATCTTTGCCATTCCCGGCATGGGACAGCTCTTTTATCAGGGGGTAATGTCACGTGATTATCCTCTTGTCATGGGAGTACTGGTGATCGGCGCGCTGTTGACCCTTATCGGCAATCTGCTGGCCGATCTTCTCTATGCTGTCGCCGATCCGCGAATCAGGCACGGCAACGCCTGACGTATTTATTACAGGAACGCTTCACTATGTCATCGGTACCTACTCATTACTCAAGAGAAATACTGAAACGCTTCACGGCAAACCGCTTTGCCGCAGCCGGTGCTTTGATCGTGATCGCCCTGTTTGTCATCTCCTTCCTTGCCCCGTACCTGACCCCCTATTCTCCGGATGATCTTGATGCCTATCACGTGCTTCTCCCGCCGACGGCTGAGCACTGGATGGGTACGGATGAACTAGGCCGCGATGTGCTCACCAGGATCATCTTCGGCGCCAGAATCTCCCTGAAAGTCGGTTTTGTTGCCGTCGGCATCTCTGCTGTTGTCGGCACTGCGGCGGGACTTCTGGCCGGATATTTCGGCAGTTGGGTTGATCAGTTGCTGATGCGCCTCGTTGATATCATGTTATGTTTTCCGACTTTTTTTCTGATACTGGCTGTTATCGCCATGCTGGAACCGTCAATCTGGTATATCATGATAGTCATCGGCCTGACCGGCTGGATGGGAGTGGCCAGGCTGGTACGCGCTGAAGTGCTGTCACTGCGGGAGCGGGATTTTGTTCTTGCGGCCAGAGGGATCGGCGCCTCGGATGTCAGGATCATTTTCCGCCATATTCTCCCCAACGCCCTGTCGCCGGTGCTGGTTACCGCTACTCTCGGTGTTGCCGGCGCCATTCTGACTGAATCCGCTCTCTCCTTTCTCGGCATCGGCGTGCAACCGCCGACACCCAGCTGGGGGAACATGCTGACCGCAGGCAAGGATTATCTCGAGTTTGCCTGGTGGCTCTCCCTTTTCCCCGGACTGGCGATTCTGGTTACCGTAATTGCCTACAATCTTGTCGGCGAAGGACTGCGGGACGCGCTCGATCCGCGCTTGTCACGCTTTTGAATTTTCTTTGAAAGGCGGCAATGAATGAAGCTTGTCAACAGCGATTATGACATAGCAACTCTGGAAGATGAACTGCGGGTTGACGCTCTCTGCCGCGAACTGCTGCTCGCCTTTTACAACGACCGGCTCGGGGCGGGTATTGAAGAACATGAGGCCACTTTGCTGGCCATCAACACTCTTGAACCTGACAGCAGTGAACTGGCGGCTCATCTCAAAGGTATCTGCGAATTCTACCGCTTTCTGGCCGCCCAGCAGGCGATCACTGCTGCCGCCTTCAGGGAGATTGAGAACGAGTGTCAGGACAGCGGCTACTATCGGCAGAGGATCGATTCCTTCTGGGATATCCAGGGAGACGGGTATTTTGCCTGGGAAGAGGAGTGCTCCCTGAAAAATGGCTGACGACAGTATCCATGCAGTGCCTGGTGACAAACCGCCCTGCTGAGGCCCGAAGAACCCCGCGGTCAGCGGGGCGATAGATGAGCATCTCCCCGGTTTTCTCTCCTGGTATCCGGCTGTTACCGAACTGCGTATCCCGGTGGTCTCTTCCTGCCTGTCATGTGCCGATACGCTTGGCGGCTGGAAGGCACGCTGGGGCATGGGGCGGATGACCTATCTGGTGCCGCCCGGGCTGTATGCCATCGGCGCTCCTGATGCAGCAAGCCCGGTCATGGTCACTGCCAATTACAAGATGACCTATGACATTGTCAGAGAATCTCTGGCTGGCAGGAGTGTCTGGCTCCTTGTGCTGGAGACTTTCGGCATCAACGTCTGGTGCGCCGCCGGTAAAGGGACTTTCGGCACCGGCGAGCTTGTCCGGCGCGTCGAACAAACCGGTCTGGCCGGGATAGTGGCGCATCGCCGGCTGATTCTGCCGCTGGTCGGGGCTGCCGGAGTCAAGGCCCTGGAGGTTCGCCAGCGGACCGGCTTCAGCGTCTGCTTTGCGACGCTGCGTGCCGCCGACCTCCCGGCATATCTTGACGCAGGGATGACTGCCTCCGCCGGCATGAGGGCGCTGACCTTCACCTTGTATGAACGGCTCGTGCTTACTCCGGTCGAGATAGTCGGCAGCCTGAAAAAATCGCTGCTGCCGTTGTTGCTCATCTTCATTGCTGCCGCTGTTTCCGCTGCCGGTTTCAACCCGGCGGCCGGTTTTGCCGCCAGCGCCATCTATCTCGCCGCACTGCTGAGCGGAACTTTTCTTGCACCGCTCCTGCTGCCGTGGCTCCCTACCAGAAGTTTTGCCGTCAAAGGGGCGGCGGCCGGATTATTGGTCGCGCTCGCCATCATCTTCGCAACCGGTCTGACTTCTCGTGCCGCCCTGGCGGCAGTGCTGCTGCTGGTGCCGGCGGTCAGCTCCTTTTTCATGCTCAATTTTACCGGCAGCACGCCGTTCACATCAAAATCAGGGGTCAGGAAAGAGATGCGCTGGGCGCTGCCTTTCCAGGGGGCAGCGCTGCTTGCCGGGGTCGTTACTGCTCTGGCGGGAAGGTTTTTGTGAAAGGATTCAGCTACCTCAGGGACGTCGTCACGCTTGAACTGGACCGGGAGCTCTGTATCGGCTGCGGACTCTGTGCGGAGGTCTGCCCGCAGCAGCTCTTCGCGATGCAGGGCGGCAAGGCGCAGATCATGGAGAAGGACGCCTGCATGGAGTGCGGCGCCTGCGCCCTCAACTGCCCGGTCACGGCAATTGCGGTGGATGCCGGGGTGGGGTGCGCCTCCGGGATGATCAATGAATGGCTCGCCTCACTGAAGCTGGGGGGCGGTTCTGATTCTTCCTGCTGCTGAACCTCTTCAGAGCAGGCTTTTCAGTTCTGCCAGCAGCTCGGCCAGAATATCGTAGCCGTTTTGCCAGAAGCCCGGCGCACTGATGTCCATCCCCGCCAGCGACGCTGTTTCAGCCGGCGACAGCGAACCGCCGCTTGCCAGAACTGCCTGATAACCGGGCAGAAAAGCGGCGCCTTTGAGCTGGTACTCCCGATAGAGCGCCAGTACCAGCAGTTCGGCAAAAGTGTAGGAATAGCAGTAGAAGCGCGTATGGATAAAGTGCGATATGTAGCTCCATCCCCACCGGTAGGCTTCGATCATCTCCACTGCGTCACCGAACAGTCTGCCGTTCTCTTCAAGCCAGAGTCGACAGATTTCGGCGTCAGTCAGGAGCCCTTCACGCCGCCGGCGATGCAGGCGCTCTTCAAATCTGGTAAGCACTGTCTGTCTGAAGGTTGTGGCGATTATATCCTCGATCCGGGCGCAGAGGAGGGAGATGCGCACCCTGGTATCGGTTTCGTCGGCCAGCATCTCCCGGGTAAGCAGCATCTCTCCGAAGACTGAGGCAGTTTCGGCGAGGGGCAACGGGGCGTGATAATTCAGCAGCGTCTGCCTGCCTGACAGCATGAAATGCAGTGCATGGCCAAGCTCGTGGGCGAGCGTCGCAATATCGCGGAGGTTGGCGGTGTAGTTCAGCAGCAGGTAGGGCGTGATGCCGGGGGTCACTCCCATGCAGAAAGCGCCGCCGCTCTTGCCGTTCCGGGGATAGATGTCGATTTTGCCTTCCGCAAAGAGTGTTTCCAGCAACGGCGCATAGTCAGGGTTGAAGTTGCCGTATGCCTTGAGTACCAGCGACTTGGCTTCGGCAAAGGAATACTCTTTCGAGGTCGTGGCGAGAGGTGCATAGATATCGGTGTTTTTCAGGATCGGCAGGTCCAGAATTTTCGCCTTCAGCCGGAAATATTCCTGAGCCAGCGGGTAGTTGGCCTCGGTAACGGCCATCAGCTGCTCTACAGCCTCGTTCGACAGCTCGTTGCCGATATTGGTCGGCTCCATCGGCTGCGAATAGCCGCGCAGGGCAGTCTCCTCGGCATGATCCAGGACAATGGTGTTGAAAATTGTCGTATATACCAGGCTGTTCTCGGCATGCTTCTCGAGAAAAACGGTGAAGGCGCGTTCGCGCAGGACCGGGTCAGGATGATGCAGATGGCCGAGCAGTTCCTCGCCGGTGAAATCGCGCTCTTCGCCGTTTACCTCCATTTTATAGCTGAATGAGGCGGAAAGCTCGTCAAACAGCCGGGTGAAAGCGGTACTGCCGGTCAGATCCTTCTGCTTGAGCAGCTGCTCTTCCCGTTCCGGCAGTGAATAGCTGCTGAATTTTCTGATGCTGGTTAGATAGTGATGATACTTTGCCAGGCATTGCTCCCGGAGGAAGGCAGTGCATTTCTCTGCGGAAAGCGCCATTATTTCCAGGTCAAAAAAGAGCAGTTCCCGAGACAGCAGGTTGCCGGCTTCCGCTGCCTGCTGGGAGAGTTTTTTGGCGCTCTCGGCTGTTGAGTCGGCGGCGAAGAGGAGGTGGGCATAATACTGCGGTTTGAGGAGCTTCTCCTGAAGTTCTTCATACTCCCTGAGCGCTGTCAGCAGCTCTTCAGCAGACATCCCGGCAACTTTGCCGCGATAACGATCGGCAAATTCGCCGGCACACCGGTGCGCAGCCGCCAGTGCTGCGGAAAAATCCTCTTCTGTTCCGGAAAACAGCGCCGCCAGATTCCACGAGGATTGACTTTTGTAAACGGACATAAAACCTCCACAATAAAAAAGGGGACGACAGTCCCCTTTGATATGCATATGGTTGACACGCGGGCTTAAATGAACAGCTGGTCATCCTGCTCTTCGCCGGCAAAAGGCTCGTCTTTGCTTGAATCAATGAGAAGCGCAGCGGCGATGCCGGCAGCAAGTCCGGTGATGAATGAAAGCAAGAGAGTTCCTGTGCCAATGCCGCTCTGATTCTGTTCCACTGTAGACCTCCTGATCGCCGGGAAAGTATTCTATGAATGTATCCACACTGCAATGTACCTATTCATAGCAGAAATGTTCTGAAAATGCAAAGAGGATATTAACGTTCGCGGCGACGTTTCGCTGCAAAAGGCTGTCTGCTCTTTACCGGTTTCTGTTCGCGCGCCACGGAAACAGTGATGATCCGGTGTTCAATGGTGGCGCCGTCGAGCGAGTTAATGGCCTCTTTTGCTTCGCTTTCCGTGGTCATTTTGACATAACCGCACCCTTTTGACTGGCCGCTGTCACGATCGGTGATGATATGCACCGACTGTACGGTGCCGGCAACCGAGAAGATGCGGCGCAGATCTTCTTCCGTCGTCTCAAAGGGGAGACTGCCCACATACAGTTCGCGACTCATGCTTGCCACTTCTCGTAACAGACTATTTCATCCAGAGCTTTTCTGGGCGGTCCGGCTTTCGGCTCGGTCAGCGGATACCCGAGCGGGAAGAGGCCGACAATCCTGACGCCAGGCGGAATCTCAAGCAGGTCGCCCAGCTTCTCCTCATCGAAAACGCCGACAAAGACGGTTGCCAGGCCGACAGCGTGCGCAGCGAGCATCAGGTTCTCCGCTGCAATGCCGATGTCGGTCATGTAGTACGGCTGACCCGCCATCTCCCCGGACTGTTCGGGCACAGCACAGGCGACAACGATGACCGGGGCGTCAGCCAGCCCTTTCTGCGCCGGATTGGTCTTGTAGCCTCTGGCGGCAAAGAACGTTTCGACATAGGAGAGTTCACTGATCTTTGCTCTGGTTTCCGCTGACTGCACCACGACCAGCCGCCA
>JAGFXN010000017.1 GCA_017861215.1 Deltaproteobacteria bacterium
GCCGGGCACCGACCATGCCGGCATTGCCACGCAGAACGTGGTGGAACGGCAACTGGCTTCGCAGCAGAAGGACCGCCACGAACTGGGGCGCGACGCGTTCATTGAGCGGGTCTGGCAGTGGAAGGCCGAATCCGGCGGGCAGATCATCGGCCAGTTGAAGCGCCTCGGTGCTTCCTGCGATTGGGAGCGGGAGCGCTTCACCATGGACGAGGGGCTGTCGCAGGCAGTCCGGACGGTCTTCGTCAGGCTCTATAACGAAGGGCTGATCTATCGTGATAACCGCTTGATCAACTGGTGCCCCCGCTGTCATACCGCGCTCTCCGATATCGAGGTGGAGCATGAAGAGAAGCAGGGGCACCTCTGGCATATCCGCTACCCGGTAGTCGGCGAACCGGGGCGTTTTGTCGTTGTCGCCACCACCCGTCCGGAGACGATGCTCGGCGATACGGCCGTGGCGGTGCACCCGGAAGATGAGCGCTACGGCGACCTGCTCGGCAAAAAGGTGCTGCTGCCGCTGGTGAACCGCGAGATTCCTGTAGTTGCCGATGATTACGTTGATCGCGAATTCGGCACCGGCGTGGTGAAGATTACCCCGGCGCACGATTTCAACGACTTCGAGGTCGGTGTGCGCCATAACCTCGACCGGATCAATGTCCTCGACGAGTCCGGCATCATCAATGCCGCCGGCCGCCAGTACGAGGGGCTGGACCGTTTCGAGGCCAGAAAGCGGATCGTTGCCGAGCTGGAAGAGCAGGGGCTTCTTGAAAAGATCGATGACCACGGCATGTCCGTCGGCGGCTGTTACCGCTGCAAGACCGTGGTGGAGCCGTATCTCTCTCTGCAGTGGTACGTCAAGGTCGGGCCGCTGGCTGCAGAGGCGCTGGCGGCGGTGAAGGACGGCCGGACGAAAATCATCCCGAAGCAGTGGGAGAATACCTACTTCGACTGGATGGAGAATATCCGCGACTGGTGCATTTCGCGGCAGATCTGGTGGGGACACCGCATCCCGGCATGGTTCTGCGACCACTGCGGCGAGATCACCGTAGCCATGGACGCACCGACGAAGTGCACCAAATGCGGCAGCGACGAGCTGCGCCAGGAAACCGATGTACTCGACACCTGGTTCTCGTCGGCCCTCTGGCCCTTCTCTACCATGGGGTGGCCGGAGAAAACCCCGGAGCTGGCTACCTTCTACCCGACATCTTGCCTGGTGACCGGCTTTGACATCCTCTTTTTCTGGGTTGCCCGGATGATGATGATGGGACTGCACTTCATGGCTGAGGTGCCGTTTGCCGAGGTCTACATCCATGCCCTGGTGCGTGATGCCCAGGGGCAGAAGATGAGCAAGTCCAAGGGGAATGTCATCGACCCGCTGACGATCATCGACCAGTACGGTACCGATGCCTTCCGGTTCACCCTGGCTGCCTTTGCGGCTCAGGGGCGGGACATCAAGCTGGCCGAGGAGCGGATTGCCGGCTACCGTAACTTCTGCAACAAGGTCTGGAACGCGGCCCGTTTTACCCTGATGAACCTGGAAGGATTCGACCCGGCTGCGCTTGCCGATGGGGAACTGGTGCTCTCCGCTGCGGACAAATGGATCCTCCACCGGCTGAATGAGACGATCCGCGAGACCAATGAGGCGCTGGCGGAGTATCGCTACAATGAGGCGGCCATGGGGCTGTACCAGTTCACCTGGAACGAGTTCTGCGACTGGTATCTGGAGCTTTCCAAGAGCGACCTCTACGGCAGCGACCCGGAGCGAAAGAAGATGGCGCAGCATGTCCTCTGGTACGTGCTGGAACAGCTGCTACGGCTGCTGCATCCGTTCATGCCGTTCATTACCGAAGAGATCTGGCAGGCGCTGCCGAAGACGTCAGGCTCTGGGCACGAGGCTCAGGGCAATGGGGAAACCATAATGCTGGCGGCCTATCCGGAGCCGTGCAGCAGCCGCTCCTTTCCCGAGGCCGCCGCCAGAATGGAGCGGGTCATGGCGGTCATCAGCGCCATCCGCAACATCCGCGGGGAGATGGAGGTGCCGCCGTCGAAGGAGATTGCCGTCATCCTGTCGTGCGGCTCAGAGGAGAGCCGGGATCTGATGAAGCATAATGAAGGGGCGATCATCGCCCTGGCGCGGGTTGCCGACCTTGCCATCGGCATGGGCATCGAGCAGCCGGAGGATGCCTCTATCCAGGTGGTGGAGGAGATCCGGATATTTGTGCCTCTCAAGGGGGCGGTGGATGTGGTGGCAGAGGCAGAGCGGCTTGTCAAGGAGATCGGCAAGATCGACAAGGATATCGAGCAGTTTGCGAAGAAACTGGCAAACCCCGCTTTCGTGGACCGCGCTCCGGCTGATGTCGTTGCCAGGGAGCGGGAGAAGTTGGCCGAGGTGACCGCGAAAAAAGCAGTGCTGGAAGCGAGCCTGGAGAAGCTGGGAAGAATTTGATGCATAACAAACCAGTTTTTAAATCACGCAAAAATGTGATAGAGTGAGACAACTATCCAAATAATGAGGTGATTTATGCAGAGGCAGAATGTAACTCTTTCGCTCCCGCAGAATCTGCTGCGTCAGGCAAAGCATATTGCAACAAGGCACCACAAGTCGCTCAGCGAGTTCATGCGTGAATCTCTTGAGCAGAGGGTCGAGGAGGTGTCAGGATATAAGAAAGCGATGGAGAGGCAGATAAAGCTCATGTCCGCAGGGTTTGATCTGGGTACCTGTGGCACCATCAAGATATCCAGGGATGATTTGCATGAGCGTGGCTAAGGTTTTTATCGACACGAATATATTGATCTATGCTTACGATTCTTCGGCCGGAGAGAAGCACGTTGTCGCTTCCCGGCAGCTTGAAGACCTCTGGAGAACGGAATCAGGTCTTCTCAGCATACAGGTGCTTCAGGAATTTTATGTAAATGTTACCCGGAAGATAGCAAAACCGCTGACAATTCCGGTTGCACGCACGCTGATCGAGGATCTTTCACGAATGGAGGTCATATCTGTCGGCAGTGATACCATTCTGGCGGCAATAGATATGCAGCGCGAACATTTGCTCTCGTTCTGGGACGCGATGATTGTCGCAACAGCTTTCATGGGAGGCGCGGAGATTCTGCTGACCGAAGACCTGAACAACGACCAGATAATAAAAGGGGTAAGGATTCTGAACCCTTTCTGTCCGAAACTGTAGAGCCCTTCAAGGAATTCACTGTGGTTTTTCCGCCCGTTTTCTACATATTCGCCTTTATCTTCGGCGCGGTCGTCGGCTCCTTCCTCAACGTCTGCATCTGCCGTCTGCCGCACGGGAAGTCCATAGCCTTCCCCCCCTCGGCCTGCCCGCTCTGCGGCAACCGGATCCGCTGGTATGACAATATTCCGATCATCAGCTTTCTCGTGCTCAAGGCAAAATGCCGTGCCTGCCAGGCGCCCATCTCTTGGCGCTACCCGCTGGTAGAGGGGCTGAACGGGCTGCTTACCCTCTTCCTCTTCGTCAAGTTCGGCTTCTCGGTTTCCTTCTTTGCCTTGTTCATCTTCTGCTCCAGTCTGGTGGTCATCACTTTCATCGATCTTGACCACCAGATAATTCCGGACGAGATATCGCTTCCCGGCATCGCCGCCGGCTTCATCTTCTCTTTCTTCCTCCCCTGGAGCGGCTGGTTGAACTCGCTGCTCGGCATTCTGCTCGGCGGCGGCTCGCTTTTTCTGGTGGCATGGGGCTATGAGAAGCTGACCGGCAAGGAGGGGATGGGGGGCGGCGACATCAAGCTGCTGGCGATGATGGGGGCTTTTCTCGGCTGGCGCTCCGTGCCGTTCATTATCTTTGCGGCATCGCTGGTCGGCTCGGTCATCGGCGTGACTGTCATGATGCTCCAGAAAAAAGACGGCAAACTTGCCATCCCGTTCGGGCCATTTCTTGCTTTCGGGGCGGTACTGTATGTATTTTACGGAAGGCAGATTATTTTCTGGTATCTCTCAATCGGGAAGTAGAAGATGAATACAGGAGACAGGAGATAGAAGTAATCGTGAGTTTATTCTGACTTCTGAATTCTGACTCCTGTCTGCCAGGTTCTAAACTATGATCTCGCGCTTCCGCTTCAACCTTACCTTTGCAATCCTTGCCTCGCTTGCCGCGCTGCTCCTGCTTACCTGGATTCTTCTCAGTATCATCTCCTTCAAGACGGCAGAAAAAGACCTGCTCTCTGCCAGGAGTGCCCATGCAGCCTCGATGCTGAATCTCATCCTGGCCACGCTGCCGGAAACCATTGATGGTGCCGGTATGTCCAGGGTCGCGGCGGCACTCAAGGGGGAAGAGGACTTTGCCAGCTTTTTGCTGGTAAATCACCGCGGTGACACCCTTTTCAGGCTTTCCGACGAACGGGCACTTGATGCAACACTTGCCGGAATACTGAAGCAGCCGGCAACAACCAGTCAGTTCTCACCCGCCGGAAATCAGGTTCTGGCTTATGCGCCGCTGCTGCGCAACGGAAAAGTGGCAGGCGCAGCCCGGCTGGCACTTTCCCTTGACCGGGATCATGCCCGGCTGGCCCGCACCCGGACTCTTTTTCTCGGTTACTTCATTCTCGATTTTATCCTCCTTCTCGGCCTGGGCGCCTTCATGCTCAGGCGCATCATCGTTGCTCCTCTTGAGAGACTTCTGAAGGCTACGGAACGGGTAATTGACGGTGATTACAGCCATCAGGTACAACTTCCCGGATGCAGTGAAATATCCGGGCTGGCAGATTCTTTTAATGTCATGCAGATGACACTGAAAGAGCGGCGTGACGAGGTCGAGGGGCATTTGCACTCGCTGGAACAGGCCAACCGGGCGCTGCAGGAGGCGCGGCTGGAGACGCTCCGTTCGGAAAAAATGGCGTCGGTGGGGCTCCTTGCCGCCGGCATGGCCCACGAAATAGGGACGCCGCTTGCCGGCATCATCGGCTACAGCGGTATTCTGGCGGAGGAGCTGGCAGAGGACGCGGAGAAGAGCGACTTCCTGCGCCGGATTGCGGACGATGCCAACAGGATTGACCGGCTGGTGAAGGATCTGCTCAACTATGCACGACCGGTAAAGCCGGAGATAGAGCAGATTGATGTCAAGGAGTTTCTTGAAGACCTTTGTGACATGCTTGAGCGGCAGGGTCTTTTCAAGCGGCTTGAGACGCAGCTCACCATTGCCGCTGGGCTGCCGCCGCTTTATCTCGATCGGCACCAGCTGCTGCAGGTTGTGATGAATCTGGTCATGAATGCCCGTGATGCCATGCCCGACGGGGGGACGCTCGCCATTGCCGCCTGCGCCGGTGACGGGGAGTCGGTGCTGCTGGAGGTGACGGACAGTGGCGCCGGGATTCTGCCGGAGCATAGCGAAAAGATCTTCGAGCCGTTCTTTACCACCAAGGAACCGGGGAAAGGAACCGGCCTCGGGCTGGCCATCTCGGCTCGGCTGGTCGAGTCGTTCGGCGGCCGGATTGAACTAGAGAGCAGGCCGGGCCAGGGAACGAAATTCAGGCTGCGGCTGCCGGGGGTAGCTCATGAAACAGCTGTGGGAGCAGGGGATTGAAAGGCGCAGAGTGAAGGGACCAACCAGAAAAAATATCCTGATCGTGGATGACGAAGAAAACCTGCGCCATATGCTGTCGGTTATCCTGAAGAAACAGGGCTATACCGTGGAAAGTGCCGCCAACGGCAGGGAGGCACTGGAACTGCTCGCCGGGAGGTCATTTGAGTTCGTGCTGAGCGATATCATGATGCCGCAGCTGGACGGCAAGGGGCTGCTGCGGGAACTGGCCGGCCGCGGCATTGAGGCCACCGTCATCATGATGTCAGCCTACGGCAACCTCGATACGGCGGTCGAGTGCATGAAACTCGGTGCCTACGACTACATCTCCAAACCGTTCAAAAACGATGAAATCGTGCTGGTGCTGAAAAAAGCCGAAGAGCGGGAGCGGCTCAAAGAAGAGAACCGACGGCTGAAGGAGGAGATCCGCCATGAATCATCCTTTGCCAGCATCATCAGCCGCAGCGGCAAAATGCAACAGGTATTTGACCTGATCCGCAAAGTCTGCGACTACAAAACCACGGTGCTGGTGATGGGTGAATCGGGAACCGGCAAGGAACTGGTCGCCCGGGCGCTGCACTTTGAGGGGCGCCGCAAGCAGGCAACCTTCGTGGCGGTCAACTGCGCGGCGATTCCCGAGCACCTGCTGGAAAGTGAGCTGTTCGGCCATGTCAAGGGGGCGTTTACCGATGCTGCCGCGGACAAGGCCGGGCTGTTCGAACAGGCGGACGGCGGCACGCTTTTTCTGGACGAGATCGGCGAAATGCCGCTGTCGCTGCAGGTGAAGCTGCTGCGGGTGCTGCAGGATGAGGTGATCAGGCGGGTCGGCGGCAGTGCGTCGAAAAAGGTCGACGTGCGGGTGATTTCGGCAACGTCACGAAATCTGGAGGAGGATGTCGCTGCCGGCCGTTTTCGCGAGGATCTCTTTTTCCGGCTGAATGTCTTTGCTTTGAAGCTGCCGCCGCTGCGCGAGCGGCTGGAGGATCTGCCGCTGCTGGTCGAGCATTTCCTGGCAAAATTCTCGGCACGATGCGGCAAACAGGTGACCTCGGTGGCGCCGGACGCCATGCGGCTGCTGGCAGGTTATGCCTGGCCCGGCAACATACGTGAGCTGGAGAATGCCGTAGAGCGGGGGGTTGTCATCAGTGAAGGGGCCGAGCTGGGCAGGGCGGCGCTGCCGGAGCGGATAACCGCTGCCAACGGCAAAGATCTGGCCGGGGTGCTTGGCGGTGATTCACTGTCGATCAAGGAGGCCGGGGAGATCATGGAGCGTGAGCTGATCCGCCGCTCGCTGGAAAAGACCGGCGGCAACCGTACCCATGCCGCCAGGCTGCTGGAGATCAGCCTGAGATCACTGCTCTACAAGTTGAAGGAATACGGACTGGAGTAGTGCTGTTGTCCGGGCTTCTTGTTATGGTTTCTGGACAGCGCCCGACAGATTGCTGAAAGTGCCGGTTGCCGAGCCCGACTGATTGCTGAAAGTGCCGGTTGCCGGCAGGGCCGCCTCCGGAGGTGCCGTCGGTTTTTTCAGCAGATCCTTGTAGCTTACGAACAGAACCCCGGCAATAACAAGTATCAGCACAATGATGATGATCGCCAGGGAGGGGCCGCTGAAAAGCTTGTGCATGGATGCTTCAAACGGAGTACGGATAGGCTCCCGGCAGTAAGGGCACTTCTGCAAAGACGCGCCGATTGTTTTGTTGCAGGAAGGGCATATTTTAAACTGCTGGATGTTCTCCTTTTTGGTCTGTTGCTTGAGCGATGCGGCATGGCTCTGCTCATTCAATTTCGTGTTGTACGTCACCGAATTTTTGATCTTATCATAGAGATCATTTGCCAGCGCCAGGTCTGCTGCCGCTTCCGCCCTTTTGGCTGGATCGGCGGAAGACTTTTTCTTTTCTATTTCGGCCAGCATCCGTTGGTAGGCTTTTTCAACCTCTTCCGGGGTTGCTCCGAAATCGATGCCAAGCGCCTGGAAGCATAAATTGATATCGTTTCTTTCATTGTCCGTCGCCATTGTGCCCCCGCTCGCCCTGCTGCAATATTGTCAGTCGCATGTTTCCTGAATTGCTACTACAATATCCTGCTGAAAAAAGCAACGACGAACATCAGTCAGGCAAAGCGCAGTAGCGTAACTGCGCATTTTTTGCACGGACATCGAGGGCAAAGTGTGAATATTTTCGGGACGGTTGGCACCGGTGATTATTTAACTGCTTGTAATTATATGTAATTGTGTCATATGGTGGGGTGGCATGATTTCTGCTTGAATTCAAGCTGCTGGAGCAGACAGCGCCTGTTGCTCCATTAACGTGAATGACTCGAGGTGTGCCATGGAATTCGTCAAATCAAGGTCAACGGTATGCAGATCACTCTGGTTGGCTCTGCGCCTGTCGCTGCTGGTGGTGCTTTTCCTCCAGGCCGGCGTTACAGCGGCCCTTGCCGACAAGGATGTGTACGTCCGCTGGGGGACGACCTCCTGGAACGGCGTCGGCGGCAGCGTCTCGGCACCGGGTAAATCAGTTTCCAACAATAATAATGTCTGGCGGGATTACAACGATCACGCTACCGTAACCTTTGAAGTTACTCCCGACACCGGTTACGTGATCAGCAGCGTCGAGTGGAAACACGATGACGACGACGGCTTTGCTCCGGGCACCGGTACCGCCATCCTTACGCCGGACGTCAACGGTCGCTATTCCTTCACCCTCAACGACCGGGACTCCTCCTTCCAGGTAACCTTCGCCCTCTCCGCTACGGCGCAAAAAAGTGTTATCGCCTACTACGGCACCAATGCCTTCGATTTCACTTCGGCCAATCCCCCCGACTGGGGCGGGGGGAGAGTGTACCGCATGGCTGGCGGCGGCCCGGAGCAACTCGGCACTTCCAGCTATCTGGTAAGCGACTGGAGTTTTTCCGGGGATAAAACGATCCGTGTTATCCCCGGCACCGCGCCGAACTTTACGGTCGCTTCGGTCAAGTACAGTGTGGCAACCTGGCAGGATCCGCGCAACATCACCCTGGTGGGAAGCTGGACAACGGTCAGCCCTGATTCCAACGGTGATTTTATTCTTCCTGCTACAGGCACTAACTCATACGTCATTTACGTGCAGTTTGCGCCGGCCGGGGCGGTCGGCGGCAATATCGGCGCCTGGTACGGGACGAACAATACCACGGCCTATGACACCCCGAACGCCAACGGCAACGGCGGCACGGTCGTCAAGACCAGTCCCGGCTCCACGGTGACGCTGGCGAACCGGGCAGTCAACGGCGTTACCGTTACCACGAACAGTACCGTTACCTTTGAAGTCAGGCCGGCGGCCAACTACAAGATCACGTCAATCATGTACGGCGATACCGCACCGATCAACGCGGTTGCCGTGCCGGCGAACCAGACCACCAATATGACCTTTTCCTTTGACGTGGCCGGGGGGCACACCTATGTGATCTGGGTCGTCTTTACCTCGACGGCGGCCAGCAGCTTTGTAGTAACCGGCACGGTGGATCCGGCCACCGATGCGTTATGCACGGCAAATGACGTCAGCCCGTCGCCACAGACGATCAATATCAACCAGACCGGTTCCTTCAACCTCAGCACTTCCACCAACTGCCAGATAGATTGCGTCAACTTCAACAGCGGCGGGTGCATCGCCTGGGGCGGCACCGGCACCACCTATACAACTCCGCCGATCACCGCGATTTCCAATTTTACCGTCAAGTTCAAGCCGATCGGCTACACCATCGATGCGATAATTGACCCGTCAAGCCCCTCCGGCAGCGGCACCATTACCCCCGCAGGCGCAGTGGCGACAGGGAATGCGATTCAGGTGGCCCAGGCGAGTAGCCAGGGTTTCACCATAACCGCCAATACCGGCTACAGCATTGCCCATGTCTATGTGACCGACGCGAACAAGTCGTGGACAAACCATGATCTGGTGCCAATGGCGGGGGATACCTACACCTTTACCAATATCCAAGCCAACGGCTCGATCAAGGTGCACTTCGTGGCGAATGTGCCGGCTTCCGGGTACGACTACTGCCAGATCCCGCCGTTTGTGCAGGGGCGCAGCGACCTGATCCCGAACGTGCTCGTCGTGTTCGACAACTCCGGCAGTATGGGGGGCAACGACTCCGACGGTTTTGCCTACTATAACCGAAAATCGTACAGCTGCACTGCCGCGCACAACGCGACCACCAATCTCTGCTCGACGATATTCTACGGCTACTTTGACCCCTACAAGATGTACAAGACCGATAGCGGCAACTCCAACGTCTATCTGATCAATAATGTAACCCTTAATCTCTCCAATACTAACGGCCTGTCGGGCAATTACCTCAACTGGCGGAACATGAACAAGGTTGACGTCATCCGCAAGGTGCTGGTCGGCGGGCGGGTTACTGCCAAGGCTTCATCGACCCTGGCCGGGTCCAGTCGCGGCACGATTGCCACAAAATATCTCTACACGGATAACGGCAAATGGGTGGAATACGGCACCACCGAGCCCCGGGGGCTGATCCAGGAGTATGCCGACCGGGTCCGTTTCGGCCTGGAGGTCTTCGGTTCCACCAGCAACGCCACTAATGATGGCGGCACCATTGTCGCCAAGCTCGGTTCGCCGATTGCTACCATGGTGGCTGCCGTCGAAGGGTCGAAAACCAACCCCACCACCAGTACGCCGATTGCCGAAGCTCTCTATGAGGCCATCCGGTACTATCAGGCAAAACCGAGTGCCTACAACAGCAGTACCGATTACGGCGATACCACCTGGAACCCGACAACCAGTCCGATTATCCAGTATCCCTGCCAGAAGCATTTTGTGCTGCTGCTGACCGACGGTGAGGCCAACAGCACCGACAAGCTGCCGGGCCTGACCAATCCGACGATGAACAGCTACACCGACGGCGTGTTCAACGTCAATACCTGGGTCAACAGGCTTGTGGCAGCCGACAAGCCGGCATCCAGTGACGGCAAGTACGTTGACGGGGTTGGCTACTACGCCCATGTCACCGACCTGCGCAGCAGTTCCTACGGTAACGATATCGCCGGCACCCAGACCATAGCCTTCTATACGGTGTACGCCTTCGGGGATGGCTCGGGAACCAAGACGCTGCAGTCTCTTTCCAAGTATGGCGGCTTTGAGAACAAGAACGGCAATGACGCCGGCACCGACCCCAACAAGTACCCTTCGCCCGATCAGGTCAACGAGTGGGATCTCAATGCGGACAATGTGCCCGACACCTACTTCGAGGGGGATGACGGTGCTATTATCGGCGCCAAGCTGATTGAAGCGATCAAGAGCATGATCGCCAAGGTTTCGTCGGGGACGGCGGCATCGATCCTTGCCAACAGCGAAGGGAGCGGCGCCAATCTTCTGCAGGCGATATTCTATCCGAACAAGATTTTTGATGCCCAGACCGAGGCAAACTGGACCGGCGAACTGCATAACCTCTGGTATTACATCGACCCATTTGTGTCCAACAGCACGGTCCGTGAGGATACCGATTACGTTTCCGGCAATACGCACTACCTTAATCTGACCAGTGATTATGTGGTCAATTACTACTTTGACGGCACTGCCACGGCGGTCAATCTTTCCATGGATGCCGATGCCAATGGCTCGGGCGAGACATCGATCAGTACCGGAGTGTCGCCTGATGCAGTGAAGAGTATCTGGCGGGCCGGGCGCAACCTCTGGGCGATGAATGCTGGCGACAGAAAGATCTACACCGCCTGTAGCATCAAGGATGCCACCTGCCTGGCATGCCTGGGGGCTGCCGGGTGTCCCGGCGGAGTAACCGATAGCGGCATGATGGCATTCACGACGGCAAACAAGGCAGTAGTCGGCAACTATCTGCAGGCCGCGGATGCTGCGACGGCAGAGACCATTATCGATTATGTCCGTGGTGTCGATGTGGACAACTACCGGAAAAGAACGGTTACCCTGACAACACCAAGCGGCACCAACGTCTGGAAACTTGGTGATATCATCTCCTCGACGCCGCGCCTTCAATCTAACATGAAGCTCAACTCCTATGATCTGCCGCAGCCTGCCGGCTACGGCGACACTTCCTATGGCAGTGAACGGTATAAAAAAGGCTTCATCTACGGCACTACCTACAAGAACCGCGGTATGGTTTTCGCCGGCGCCAATGACGGCATGCTGCATGCTTTCAAGCTGGGGATTCTGGACGTTACGGCAAGCGGCGACAGAAAGGCGACACTGACCGGTACCGATCTCGGCCAGGAGTCCTGGGCATTCATTCCGAGCAGCGCGCTGCCTTACCTGAAGTATATGGGGGATCCGGCCTACGGCGACAAGTTCCATGTCAACTATATTGACGGCACGACCATAGTTGCCGATGCCAGTATCGGCATCAGCTCCGGCGGCAGCGAGACAACCGACTACTGGAAGTGCAACAAGGGACAGGGGGCGCCAGCAGAATCAAGGGGGACACCACCTGCAGCAACTGCGTCAACACGCCGATACTCGATCCCAAGGACAATACCAAAGGCTTCGGCTACTCTTCGTACTTTGCTCTTGATGTCACCGATCCGGAGAACCCGGCCCTGCTCTGGGAGTTTACCGACCCATTGCTCGGCTATGCCACCAGCGGACCGGCAATTGTCAAATTGAATGCAGCCGATGATCCAAAAGGTACGAATAAGAACGGGCGCTGGTTTGCGGTGTTTGCGTCCGGGCCGACCGGCCCTATCTCCCTGACACAGTTTCACGGCCGCTCGAATCAGCAGCTCAGGGTATTTGTCGTTGACCTGAAAAGCGGGGCGCTGGTGGCAACTATTGACAAGCTGGCGGATAACTCGACCCTGGACAATGCTTTTGCCGGGG
>JAGFXN010000163.1 GCA_017861215.1 Deltaproteobacteria bacterium
GTGGTGCCGTCTGGGCGTGTATGTTGTTCATCTCAGCATCATCTTTATCTTTATCGGCGCGCTTGTCGGCTCGTTTTTCGGCTACAAGGCGTATGTAAACATTGTCGAGGGGACCAGCGTTGATACCGTCATCACCCCGAAAAATAAACCGATCAAGCTCGGTTTTGCAGTGCGCTGCGAGAGCTTTGGTGTTACCTACTACAATACCGGTGCTCCGAAAGAGTT
Source organism: Deltaproteobacteria bacterium (assembly GCA_017861215.1). Taxonomy (GTDB): domain Bacteria; phylum Desulfobacterota; class Desulfuromonadia; order Geobacterales; family DSM-12255; genus VEOV01. The sequence goes on from JAGFXN010000163.1 coordinate 226, forward strand.
CAAGAGCATCCTCACGGTGCTGGAGAACGGCCAGCCGGTGAAAGGGTATGAGAAGGTTCCGGTAATTGTCAACTCGCCGCTTTCTTACAAAGGCATCACTTTCTATCAGTCCAGTTACGGACAGACAGGTGAAGGCTCGGCCTATCATTTCAATGTCAGCCGCCGGGATGGTAGTGGCGCAACACATGTTGATGTGAAAAAGGGTGAAAAGTTGGCCCTCTCCGGAGGGGCAACGCTTGAGGTGCTGGAGTCAACCCAGGATGTCCGCCAGTTCCTGCCGCAGTTCTCCGGCCCCGCAGCCAAGGTTACGCTGACCATGCCGGGGAAGGCTCCTGAATCATTCATCGTCTTCAAGAACCATCCGGAGATCGAGGCGCAGCGCAACGGCGAGCTTGTTCTCCAGTATGGCGGGGCTGATGAAAAGCAGTACACCGGCCTGCAGGTTGCCAAGGATCCGGGCGTATGGATTGTATGGTTCGGCTGCGCACTCATGACTATCGGTATCTGCATGGCGTTCTTCATGTCCCACAATCGTTTCTGGATCAGAATTGCCAACGGCAGAGCGGTGCTTGGCGGCTCGGCGAGCAAAAATCCGGCAGCGTTTGAGGGCAAGTTTGAAGTTCTCGTGGAGAAGCTGAGAAATTTGTGAGACGTACAATGTCTGACGTTAAACGATACGGCGGTTACGTCTGACGTCCCAGGCGTGAGCGAAGCGAGCGATTTCACATTTCATGGTTAACTATTTCTGGAGGATTATTTCAAATGACCAGTTCCCTCTTGTTTAACGTCACAACCTTTCTTTTCCTGATATCAACGGTTCTCTTTATCGCCTATCTTGCCTCGAGGAACAGCAGTATAGGGCTTGGCGCCAGTCTGGCCGCCTTTGTCGGCTGGGGATTCGAAACTATTGCCATCGCTCTGCGCTGGAAAGAGTCCTATGATATGGGCCATGGCCATGCACCGCTCTCCAACCTGTATGAGTCTGTCGTCTTCTTCGCCTGGACCATTATCCTGATCTACGGCATCATCGAACTTAAGTACAAGTATCGGGTCGTCGGCGCCTTTGTCATGCCGTTCGCGCTGTTGGGGATGGCCTGGGCGCAACTCGGTCTGAATAGCGGCATTGAGCCGCTGGTGCCGGCTTTGCAGAGCAACTGGCTCCTCTATCATGTTATTACCTGTTTTCTTGGTTATGCCGCCTTTGCCGTTGCCTGTGGCATCTCCATCATGTACCTGATCAAGGCCAAGGCGGAAGGGGACACCACTTCGGATGTTCAGGCCGGTAGTGTAATCGGGATGTTTCCGAGTATCCGCATTCTTGATGACCTCAATTACAAGGCGATCATGATCGGCTTCCCCCTGCTGACGCTAGGTATCGTTACCGGCGCGGCCTGGGCGAACTATGCCTGGGGAACTTACTGGAGCTGGGATCCAAAAGAGACCTGGTCGCTGATCGTCTGGTTTATCTATGCCGCATTCCTGCATGCGCGGATCACCCGCGGCTGGGTCGGCAAACGGGCCGCCTGGCTCTCCATCATCGGCTTTGCGGCAACCATTTTCTGCTACCTCGGGGTCAATCTCTTTCTGTCCGGTCTGCACAGCTATGGCGGCGGCAAGTAGCGGTCATCTCTGTAACGCTCTCTCAGCAGATGAATGGCGGCAGGCTGCGCCGCATGCATGCAATCAAGGCCGCCCGGTTCGGGCGGCCTTTTTTTGTGACACTTGCCGGGCAACAGCAACTGTTATAACCTTCCCCCCGGGATGCCAAGCGCTGCCGCCATTGCTTCACCCATTCTGGTGGGACTCGAGGCGACGGTGACGCCGCATTCTGTCAGGCTTCTGATCTTGTCTGCCGCTTTTCCCTTGCCGCCGGTGATGATCGCTCCGGCATGACCCATGCGCTTGCCCTGAGGGGCAGTGACTCCGGCGATGAAGGCGGCAACCGGTTTGTTCATGTAGTCCCTGATCCAGCAGGCGGCATCCTCTTCGGCGCTGCCGCCGATCTCGCCGATCAGGAATACTGCTTCGGTCTCCTTGTCTTCGTTGAACAGCTGCAGGCAGTCGATGAATTTCATGCCGATGATCGGATCGCCGCCGATACCGACGCAGGTAGACTGACCGAGTCCCATGTCCGAAAGCTGTTTGACCGCTTCGTAGGTGAGGGTGCCGCTGCGCGAGACTACGCCGACCCTGCCGGGTTTGTGGATGTAGCCCGGCATGATGCCGACCTTGCATTCGCCGGGGGTGATGACGCCGGGGCAGTTGGGGCCGACCAGCTTCATTTTATTGCCGTCCAGAATCCGTCTGGCAAGCACCATATCCCGCACCGGTATCCCCTCGGTGATGCAGATGGCGAGGTCGATGCCGGCATCGGCAGCTTCAAGGATGGCATCGGCGGCTGCCGGCGGCGGGACAAAGATCATGGAGACATTGGCCCTGGTATAGTGAACCGCCTCGGCGACAGTATTAAAGACCGGAATCCCTTCGACGTGAATTCCCCCTTTGCCCGGAGTTACGCCGGCGACTATCCGGCTGCCGTATTCCCGGCACTGCTGGGTATGAAAGAGACCGCTTCTGCCGGTAATCCCCTGGACGAGAATCCGCGAGTCTTTATTGACCAGGATGGACATGGTAATCTCCGTGTAAAGGCAGGGACTGGGGACTGGGGATCAGTAAAATCCTGTTTCAGTTTCTCCTGGGTTTACTAGTCCCAAGTCCCAAGTCCCAAGTCCCTAGTTTTTATCCAGCATGCCGACAATCCTGGCGGCACCGTCACCGAGCGTTTCGCCGACCTGGACGTTGAGACCCGACTCCTGGAGCAGCTTTTTACCCTCTGCTACCTTGCTGCCGTCCATCCTGACGACGATCGGCAGGGTGCAGTGGACTTCCGAAGCGGCTTCGATGATCCCTTGGGCAATAACATCGCAGCGCATGATGCCGCCGAAGATGTTGACAAAGACCCCTTTGACATCGCTGTCCTGCAGGATGATCTTGAAAGCTTCGGCAACTTTTTCGCGGGTTGCCCCGCCGCCGACATCAAGGAAGTTGGCCGGTTCGGCGCCGAACTCCTGCAGCACATCGAGCGTAGCCATGGCGAGACCGGCGCCGTTTACCATGCAGCCGACATTGCCGTTCAGCTTGATGTAGGCGAGGTCGTATTTCCCGGCGCTTATCTCCAAAGGATCGAGCTGGGAGTAGTCGAGCATGTCGGGGTACTCGCGATGTCTGAAGATGGCGTTGTCGTCAAAATTGATCTTGGCATCCATCGCCATCAGCCAGCCTGCCTTGGTGACGACCAGCGGGTTTATTTCAACCAGGAAGCAATCCTTTTCAAGAGCGCAGCGGTACAGATTGAGAATGAGTTCCACGCAGTCTTCGCAGACAGAGCCTGCAAGCCCCAGGGCAAGAGCTGTCTTGCGTGCCTGATAAGAGCGGAGGCCGGTGAAGGGGTCTATGTCGAGAACATGTATTTTTTCAGGCGCGGTACTGGCAACCTCTTCAATTTCAACGCCCCCCTCTGCCGAGGCGATGAGGCAGTAACGGGACGTTGCGCGGTCAAGGGTTATGGACAGGTACAATTCGCGGGAGATTTCCACCGCCTCCTCCACCAGGATGCGGCGGACTTTGAGCCCTTCTGCGCCGGTCTGAGGAGTAACGAGCCGTCTGCCGAACAACTCCTTGGCGAGATCCTGGGCCTGCTCCGGATGGTGCACCAGCTTGACGCCCCCGGCCTTCCCCCGGCCGCCGGCGTAAATCTGTGCCTTGACCACGCAACGCCCCCCCATCTCCTTGGCGGCGCGCTCTACCTGATCCGCCGTGAGAGCGACTCTTCCCCGCGGCACCGGGATGCCGTAACTGCTGAGTATCTCTTTTGCCTGATATTCATGAATGTTCATTCGGGAACTCATGGTGCGGGAGGATGCTTTTATTTGTAGCACTTAATTGACGATTGACAAGCGCACCGGCGGGAATTTGAAGCGGGTGCGCTTTTTGAAGCAGGCGCAGCAGTGAAAAGCATCATGAGTTATATCGATGGGATGCGAGCCTGTAATGGTTATTTGCGGATAAGCTCTAAAGCTTGAGTTGCAGGCGGCAGGCAAGAGGCCGGCTACGGTAGCCGCTGATTACGCTGCCAATGGCTTCCATTTTTTCTGATTCCTTCCTTCATGTTCCCACCACAAATAAGCCCTTCAGGAAGAATTTTCCGTAGGGCTTTTCTCTGACAAAATTTCAAGACAAGAGCTGAATCCGTACACCAGAATCCAGTTTGGGATTAGTTCATGGCAGGCCTGTGAGTGGTTTATGGACTAGCAGCGCCGATACAACTGCTCAAGAGAGAGTTTTCATTAATATTGAATAGTTGGGAAAGGCTATTTTTTGACTCAAAT
>JAGFXN010000164.1 GCA_017861215.1 Deltaproteobacteria bacterium
AACGGGTCATGGCTGCGGGAGCGGGCTACGAAAACTGCGCCGGTCACCTGCTGCCGTATCAGCATCGGCACCACCAGCAGCGTGAACGGGCGCAGGAGATCCTGGAAAAAGGGGGCGAAGAGATCGGAAGATGACGGCTCGGCGATGAGCAACTGGCGGCGACGGGCAAACATGCGCAGCAACAGCGGCTGATTGTCCAGCAGGAGCGGAATGGAGCCGAACCTCTTCTCCCACTCCGCCGGCAGGCTGTAGCTGCACGCCGGAGAGAAGCGTCCCGTCTCGCGGTCCAGGTGGTAGACAACGACCCAGCTGCTTTTCACCGACCGCTTCACAATGCGGGCCAGATGAACGAGGACTTCGTCCACCTCGCCAAAGCGGGCCAGTTTGGCAACGCTGCGGGCGAGCGCCTGGCCGGATATTTTTTCACTTGAGCTCTTTGCCATGGCTGCTACTTATTTAACCATATTTTGCGCCGATGTCTCCCCTGGCAGAGAATTATTTCGCTCTGCCGGCTGCAGACCGCAATTTCCGGGGCAAGCCGGCTTGAGTTTGTGCTATATTAAAAAAGGGTAGTCCGCAGGGAACCTTACAACTCCTGTCTCCACAAGACGCTATCCGTATCGCTCCCCTGCACTGCTATGCCATGTGACAGTACCATGAGGGAAACAGGCATGTTCAATCTCACCCGCTACTACTCCATCGTCAGCCTTTTTTGCATCATCATCGCGGCTGTAGTCCTCGGCGTGTTCAACCGCATCCAGTCCATCAAATCGCTCAAGGAAATAGCCGAGGACCACAATATCGCTCTTGCCCTGGTATTCGAAAATTCCCTCTGGGATCATTTCGCGATGCTGCTCATGGAGGGTTCCGCCAGCACGCTGACCAATCCCGCCAGCCCCGAGGTCGCAAACCTGCATCAGGATGTGGTGGATCTGATGAAGGGAACTTCCGTCGTCAAGATCAAAGTCTACAATCTGCAAGGTGTCACCGTTTTCTCAACCGAGGCCGGGCAGATCGGCGAGGACAAGCACGATGACGCCGGATTCCTTGCTGCCGTCCAGGGTCGCACATCAAGCCAGATCTCCCATCGCGACAAGTTTAATTCCATTGAAGGCGTGATCGAGTCGCGGGACCTTGTGTCCAGCTATATCCCCTTCATGCCCGGCTATGACAAACGTGCCGTGGGCGTTTTCGAGCTGTACAGTGACATCACCCCTTTCCTGGCCAAGGTAAATCAAGCCCAATGGAGCGTCATGCTCACGGTTACGGGTGTGTTGACCTTGCTGTACGGCATGCTCTACCTGGTGGTGTTGCGGGCGAAGGGCATCATGAAAGACCAGGAGGTCAAGCTGACGAATTCTCTGGCCCGCATCGAGGCTGATAAACAGATGCTCGATGAGCGGGTCTTCCTGCGGACCAAAGAATTGCAGGACACCAATCGCGTGCTGAAAGCCGAGATTTCCGCACGTCAACGGTTCGAGGAGGAACTGCTCCTGTCAGCCAAGGTTTTCGAGAACACGGTGGAAGGCGTTATTATCACCGACAGCAACAGCCGAATCCTTTCGGTCAACAAGGCCTTCTCCCAGGTGACCGGTTACGATCTGGAGGAAGTGCAGGGGCTCACGCCCCGGATCCTTCAGTCGGGCCGACACGACGCTGGGTTTTACGCCGAAATAAGGGAATCACTGTCACAAAGCGGGCAGTGGATCGGGGAGATCTGGAACAAGCGCAAAAACGGCGAGATCTATCCGGAGCGGTTGACGATCGCAGCGGTCAAAGACAACGCAGGCAAGGTAGGGAACTACGTGGCGGTATTCAGCGATATTACCGACATCAAGCAGTCCCAGGAACGACTGGACTTCCTCGCCCACCATGACCCGCTTACCGGCCTGCCGAATCGACTGCTGTTCAACCTCCACCTGAATCACAGCATCACGCTGGCGCAACGCGACCGCTACCAGATGGCGGTGATTTTCATTGACCTCGATCACTTCAAGACCGTCAACGACTCTCTGGGCCACGATTGCGGCGATGAGCTCCTGAAGAAGGTCGCCGAGGTCCTCGGGACCCAGGTGCGAAAATCCGACACCCTGGCGCGCCTTGGGGGCGACGAGTATATTCTGCTGCTCAACAACATTGAAGCGCTGCACCATGCCAGCACCATCGCGGAAAAGTTTCTCAGCCTGCTCAGCCAGAGCTTCACGGTATTAGGCCACGAGATCTTCATTACTGCGAGCATCGGGATCAGCTTTTACCCCATGGACGGAGAGGATGCGGCCACCCTGGTAAAGAACGCCGATACCGCCATGTACTTTGCCAAGACCCATAACCGCAATTCCTATCACTTCTACTCACCGTCCATGGGCGAGCATGCCCAGGAACGCATTAAGCTTGAAACACTGTTGCGCCGCTCTCTTGATCGCGGCGAAATGGCGGTGCACTACCAGCCGCAGGTGAATCTCCTGACCGGCCGACTCGTGGGCATGGAAGCACTGCTGCGCTGGAACAACCCGGAACTGGGCATGGTCTCTCCGATACGCTTCATCCCGATTGCCGAAGACACCGGCTTTATTGCAACCCTGGGCGAATGGGTGCTGCGCACTGCCTGCCGACAGCTGCAGGAGTGGGACTCATGCGCAATCAACATGCCGTGCGTGTCGGTCAATCTGTCCGTCAAGCAACTCGAATACAGCGATATTGTCGGTATCGTCTCTCGCATCCTCGCAGAAACGGGGCTGCCCTCTTCGCGTCTGGAGCTGGAAGTGACTGAATCGTCTATCATGAATAACCAGCGGGCGCTGGGCAACCTCGATGGGCTGAGGGCGCTGGGCGTCGTTCTGGCGGTGGATGATTTCGGCACCGGCTATTCTTCGCTGAGCTACCTGCGCCGACTGCCGATCCAGAAGATCAAAATAGACCGATCCTTTGTGAGCGGCATGACTGCAGAGCCCAGCCGGGAGGCGATCGTTCGTGCGATCATCGCCATGGCGAATGCACTGGGCCTGCGCACGATTGCCGAGGGTATCGAAACGGAAGCCGAGGCGCAGTTCCTCCGGCAGGAGGGCTGCCATGATGCCCAGGGCTATCTCTTCAGCCAGCCACTTCCACCGGAAGAACTGGTGGCCAAGTGGGGCTCGAATTTGTTAGGATATACCGCGACTCCCGAACCAGGTCAGCCTTGAGACGTTCCTTCGCTACGCGCTCAGGCCAGGAGCTGGCGACGCTGGCAAGCAAATTTCAAATGAACTACCCCGCCGCAAGCAGCGAGGTATCGGAATCCAGAATCCAGGAGTCAGAAGAACAACCAAAAGACCAGCTTCTTAGTTTTTCTCCTGAATTCTGACTCCTGACTCCTGTATTCTTCCGGGGTTGACGCAGCAAGCTGCGGGGAATTCAACCCTGAGGGATAAAAATACCTGGGAAAGTTTACGAGGCTTTTACGAATGCGACTGGATACTCTACCGTGGCCGTAATCAAAAAAATGGACCATAATCAAAGTCACCAACTGCAGCAGATCATCACGGAACTGACCGCAAGGCATCTCCCCGGCAAGGCAAAGCCGCTCAGGCTGGCGCTGACAGCCCTGCTGACCGGCGGCCATATCCTGATCGAGGATATCCCCGGGCTCGGCAAAACCACCCTGGCAATAGCACTGGCCAACTCGCTCGGGCTCTCCTTCGGCCGGGTACAGTGCACCAGCGACCTCCTGCCGGCCGACATCACCGGGCTGACCATCTTCGACCGCCAGGAGAACAGTTTCCGCTTTGTCAAGGGGCCGGTGTTCAACAATATCCTGCTGGTCGACGAAATCAACCGGGCCATGCCGAAAACACAGAGCGCTCTGCTGGAAGCGATGGAAGAGCACCGGGTAACGGCTGACGGAGTAACCTACCCGCTTCCCGACCCTTTCCTGGTCATAGCCACCCAGAATCCTGCCGAGCAGGTCGGCACCTACCCGCTGCCGGAATCGCAGATGGATCGTTTCCTGATCAGAACCGGCATGGGGTATCCGGCAGCAGAGATCGAGAAAGAGATCATCCGCTACGGCAGCATCCGCCATGACATCCTCACCATTGCGCCGATGGTCACGCCGGCGGAGATTGCCGCCGGCATCAGGTCCGTTGCCGCCGCCACCTATCTGTCGGCAAAACTCGCCGACTACATTTACAGCATTGTCGCCGCCACCAGAAGTCACCCCTTGATCCTGACCGGCATTTCGACCCGTGGCGCCATTAATCTTGCCCAGGCGGCCAAGGCACATGCCTTCCTTGACAACCGGGACCATGTTCTGCCTGAAGACATCAAGGAGATGACCGCGCCGGTCGGGTCGCACCGGCTCATCATGCGTGCCGGCCACGACACCATTGACAAGGAGTCGCTATTAAACGACCTGCTGCAGAGCATACCGATCCCCCTGTCATAGTCATCAACAAGGCCGGGGGAATATATATCGCCATCACCATCCTTCTCGGTCTGGCGGCTGTCAATACCGGCAACAACCTCCTCTTCCTGATTGTTTCCTCAATGCTCGGCTTCATGGCGGCCAGCGGAGTTTTCGGACTGCTTAACCTGCAGCGGCTTGATGCAGTTCTG
>JAGFXN010000165.1 GCA_017861215.1 Deltaproteobacteria bacterium
TGCCGGCGGTTCTTGCCCTGCGGGAAAGCGAGGAGCGGCTACGGAAGATACTGGAACTGAGCCCACTCTCCATGGCAATCGTATCCATGCATGGCACCATTGAGTACATCAATCACCGGGCAGTGGAAACCTTCGGCTACCTGCCGGAAGACATCCCGGATATGGAGCAGTGGTGGCTGAAGGCATATCCCGATGCAGCGTACCGTGCAGAGGTGGTCGCCCGATGGCTGGACCTGTTTGCCCAGGCGCTTGCCGGCAACCGCGAAATAGCGAGGCGGGAGTACCGGGTAACCTGCAAGAACGGTACGATCAAGACAATGGTAATCTTCGGCGCCATTGTCACCGACAAGGTTTTTGTCATGTTCGAGGACATCACCGAACGGAAACTGTCGGAAGAAGCGCTGCAGCAGAGTGAGCGATACCTGCAGGAAGCTCAGGAGGTAGCCGGACTCGGCACCTACAACTATAACCTCATAACCGGAAAGTGGGAAGACTCGGCGATTCTCTCCCGTATTTTCGGCATCGATGCTTCATATGACCGTACCTTTACCGGCTGGGCCCACCTGATCCACCCGGCAGACCGGCAGATGATGGTTGACTATATCAATCACGAAGTTATCGGCAAGCGGCGCAGCTTCAACAAGGAATACCGGGTCATTCGGCCATGCGATGGCACCGAGAGGTGGGTGCACGGACGGGGAGAGCTGAAATTCGACGACCATGGCTGTCCGGTCAGCATGATCGGGACTATTATGGACATTACCGGGCGCAAGCTGGTACAGGAGGAGGTCCACCGCCTCAACACCAGGCTGGAGACACTGGTTGCCGAGCGCACCAGCGAACTGGTCAGGAGCAATCGCGATCTGGCCAGTTTCTGCTATGCCATATCCCACGAGCTGCGCGCTCCGGTGGCCCGGCTCAAGGGCCTGAGCCAGGCGTTTCAGGAAGAGCTGACCGAGAACCCGACGGCAGCACTGCATTGCGCCGAACGGATCACGATAGCCAGTGACCAGTTGCAGCGGGTCATCGATTCGGTTCTGGAACTTTCCCGTTTGTCGCAGCTGTCGTTTGTCGTTCACCCCCTGGACCTGAGCGCCATGGCCCGGGAAATTGCCGCCACCATAGTGAGCGAAAACCCTGGACGGCAGGTGGAACTGGCCATAGCCGCCGATATTGCCGCCAGCGGCGATCCCGGCTTGGTGCGCCTCTGCCTGGAGAATCTGCTTGGCAACGCCGTCAAGTACTCGGTCCGCCAGCCGGTTGCCCGCATCGCGTTCGGCAGGGATGCCGTCAGCGGCGCCCTGTTTGTGCGGGACAACGGTATCGGCTTTGACATGGCAAATGCCGATAAACTGTTCGAACCGTTCATCCGCCTGCACCGGGAAGAAGAGTTTGCAGGCAGCGGTATCGGTCTGGCCACGGTACAGCGCATCATTGAGCGCCACGGCGGCAGAATCTGGGCTGAAGCCGCCCCTGACCAGGGTGCGACCTTCTTTTTTACACTGGCACCCGTGCAAGGCGGACAGGTATGAGACCAGGATCGGTACTTCTCGTTGAAGACAACGTGGACGATGTATATCTCACCCGGAGAATACTTCACAAAGCAGGGGTCGAGGTGATAACCGTCGCCGGCGACGGGCAGGAGGCGCTGGAGATGCTCCTGCCCGATGCACTGCCCCTGCCGGGCATGGTGATCATTGACCTGCGGCTGCCGAGGGTCAGCGGGCTGAAGTTATTGGCGGAACTGCGCCGACAGGAAAGAACCATGGCCCTGCCGGTACTCATCCTGACTTCTTCCGATGACCCCAATGATCGTGAAGCCTGCCTCAAACTCGGGGCACTTGCTTTCCTCAGCAAGCCGCTGGAGCTGAACGATCTGCAGCAGGTGTTTTGCGGACTTTCACCGGCATGATCTCCTGCAGTTTATTCCTGCCAGTAGCGGCTCTTCCCCGTACCGAAGCTGGAACAGCTCGCCTTTCGGCTGACGGTTGCCGCCAGTGACCTTGCGCATGACATGCAAAAGCATGGGCGGGCACCACGATCGTTTGAAATAATTATTGACACGTAATTCGAGGGAATTTATACCACTGGTAACACGATTTTAATTTTTATATTATCTTGCGGTGATTAATTAATTTTTTGTGCTAATTTGTACTTGGTAGTCACGGTTTTGGTCCTGTTACTCTGCGGTAAACAGCTTTTTCGGGATACATTGAGAGCATATGTATGCATATGGCAGACGCCCTGGTATCACCGGCAGTCGGCGGCACCCTCTGGGCAGCTTCGGCAGGAACCATAGCCTACTGCTCAGCCAGGGTAAACAAGGAGCTGGATGACCGCAAAGTGCCGTTGATGGGGGTTCTCGGAGCATTTCTCTTTGCGGCGCAGATGATCAATTTCACGATACCGGCGACCGGTTCCAGCGGACACCTGGGCGGCGGTCTGCTCCTCACCGTTCTGCTCGGGCCTTACGCCGCCTTTCTCACCATAGCATCGGTACTGATGATCCAGGCCCTCTTTTTCGCCGACGGCGGTCTGCTGGCCCTTGGCTGCAACATCTTCAACCTCGGCGTCTTCCCGGCGTTCGTGGCATATCCGCTGCTCTACCGCCCGCTTGCCGGAAGAACCCCGTCAACTGCAAAAATAGCGGCAGCATCCCTTGCCGCGGCCATCGTCGGCCTGCAGCTTGGCGCTTTCTCCGTGGTGCTGGAGACAGTTCTTTCCGGCATCTCCGCCCTCCCCTTCACCGCCTTTGTCTCGCTGCTGCAGCCGATACAGTTCGGCATCGGCGTTGTTGAAGGCCTGGTCACGGCCATCATCGTCGGTTTTGTCCGGAAAGCCAGACCGGACATCTTCAGCGACAGCGGCAAAGTGAACCATGGCGTCATGAAGAGCATCGTCCCGGCATTTCTGGCGCTGGCCCTGGTAACCGGCGGCTTCATCTCCTGGTTCGCCTCGGAGCACCCGGACGGACTTGAGTGGTCGATCAGGAAAATCACCGGCCAGGAGGAAGTCGCAAGAGCCAATGATGCTATCCATGGCACCCTCGCCGCTATTCAGGAAAAGCTGGCGATTCTTCCGGACTATGCCTTCAGGAAACCGGCTGAAAAGATCGGGGCAGGCAGGAGATTACCAACAGCATATGCCCCGTCAGAAAAGCCGGCAGCCGACGACAACCGGCTCGGCACCGGCCTTGCCGGAGTAGTCGGCGCACTGCTGACCATGGGGCTAACCGTGCTCATCGGCTTTGTGCTGCGCAGGCGGCAACAGTTGACGGCGCGCCAGCCGCACAGCCACGAACATGCCCACCCGCATCATCATTGCCACGAACATCTGCACAGCCACGGCGGCAAGGGACACTCGCACGGCCATGAGCATGAACATTCGCACCCTCACCCTCATGTACATGACCATGCAGAGCCGCATGGCACCGATCCGAATCCGCGCCACTCCCATGACGCGGTGGCAACAGAGCACAGCCACGACCATGATGATAGCGACCATGGCAGTCACGAGCACCGCCACTGAGATACCGGCTAAAGGCACAAGGCTAAGGGCTAAGGGACGATAACCTTTAGCCTTTAGCCTTTCGCCCTTCGCCCTTGCCTTTGAAAGGAGTTCAATGTCTTCCATAGACGGCGCCATACTCGACTTCAAACGCCTTGAACTCCTGGCAAAGGGAGATACCGGGCTGCACCGGCTTGATGCCCGGGCGAAAGTACTTGTTACGGCGCTGTTCGTCATCCTCGTCATCTCCCACGACAGATATGAAATCAGCGCGCTTTTCCCCTTTTTCATCTTCCCGGCGGCAATGATCGCCGCCGGCAATCTGCCGTTTGCCTATATCGTCCGCAAAATTCTGCTCCTCTGCCCGTTTGTCATGGTTGTCGCTATGTTCAACCCGCTCTTCGACCGCGCCATTCTCCTGCAGGCAGGGCCGCTGGCCATTTCCGGCGGCTGGCTCTCCTTTATCTCCATCATCCTCAGGAGCATCCTGACAGTAGGCAGCGCCTTCATTCTCCTTGCCCTGACCGGTTTTTCCGGGGTCTGCCGCGCCCTTGAGCAGCTCGGCATGCCCAGGCCGTTTGCAGTGCAGCTTCTTTTCCTCTACCGCTATATCTTTGTCCTGACCGAAGAGGGAGGGAGAGCGGCGCGCGCCCGGCAGCTCCGTTCCGGCGGGAAAAGAGGGCCGGGAATCGGGAGCGTCGCCACTCTTATCGGCCATCTGCTGCTGAGAACCTGGCAACGGGCCGAGCGGGTGTATATCGCCATGCTCTCCAGAGGTTTTGACGGCAGCTTCCACACCAGCCGCAGCTCATCCTTCGGCACAAGAGAGATGTACTTCATCATCTGCTGGGGACTTTTTCTGCTGCTGCTGAGAAGTACCAATCTGCCGCAACGTATCGGCGGCCTGGTCACCGGAGGAGGTCTTTGAGTCATCACCTGGTCGAATTGAAAGAGCTCTGTCATACTTTCCCGGACGGAACAGTGGCGCTTGACGGGGTAACTTTCACCATTACCCACGGCGAATCGGTCGGCATCATCGGCGCGATCGGTCGGCATCATCGGCGCGAACGGCGCCGGCAAATCGACTCTGCTCCTCCACCTGAACGGCTGCCTGACCGCCGACAGCGGCGAAGTCCGGATCGGTCACACCCTGCTGACCAGAGAGACCATGGCGGAGATCCGCCGCACGGTAGGCATGGTGTTCCAGGATCCGGACGACCAGCTCTTCATGCCGACGGTCTTCGATGATGTCGCCTTCGGACCGTGCAAC
>JAGFXN010000166.1 GCA_017861215.1 Deltaproteobacteria bacterium
GAGCGCAACGGGCAGCTCTCCGCAAGGCAGGCAAAAGGATCCGGATGCGTCGGCAACAACCAGCAGGGCATTCCCCTGCAGCAGCACCCAGTATCCCGGCCCTTCCGGTTGACCGGCACCGGGCAGCAGCGGCACAAAAGTGTCGCGGACGGCTTCATGATTGAACGGCAGATTCACCGTTGACGGGTAGCGCATAAAAACCCCTCTGATATGGAAAAGGGCGCCAAACTGACGCCCTCTCAAACCTTCAGCCTTCAACCTTCAGCCTGTCATTTCTTCCCCTGCAGTTCTTCCTTCAAACCCTCGATCACCGCCTTGACCTCATCGATCATCTCCCGAGCCTGCGGCGACTTTTCGTGCTTCAGGTAGAGCTGCAGATATTTGACCGCTTCAGCAAGATGCTCCCGGTCCATATGGAGACTGCCGAGGGTCAGGTAGGCAAGGGTGAATTCAGGGTCGAGGCGGATCGCCTCCAGACACTCCCGCTCGGCATCGTCATGTTCGCCGAGATCGTAAAAGAGTTCGCCGAGGTTAAAGTGCGCCGCCGCATCCTGGGGATCGACGGCAATCCCTTTGTTGAACGCCTCAATGGCCTTGTCACGATTTCCCAATCCATACCAGGCATCGCCCAGGGCATTGTAGGCAAAGACATTTTCAGGATCAAGCTTCAGCGCCTCATCGTAGGCCTTGATCGCCTCCTCTGCCCGCTCCATGCTGTTGTAGACCAGGCCGATATTGACATAGCCGTCGGCATCCTTGGGGTCGATGTCGATAATCTTTTTGTACGTGGCGAGAGCATCCTTGTGCCGCCCCTGCTCGAAATAGATATCACCCAGCGAAGTCAGCGCATCGGTATCTTCCGGGGCAAGCTTCAGCCCGGCTTCGTAGGCGGCAATCGCCTCCTGCGGCTTTTCCAGGCCGAGCAGCGCTTCGCCGAGGTAGAAGTGCCCCTCGGCATTATCCGGGGCCGAGTCGATGCACCCTTGTGCCGCTTCAGCAGCCTTTGCAAATTCACCGGCTTCGATTGCCGCTATTACCATCTCAAGCTTCGCTTCAAATACTGTTCTCATTACTTTCCCCCTGAAAACTTCCGGAACTGAGCGGTTTATATCATAGGAAAGTTTAATTATCACCTCATTTCGCGCTTCCCTCTTCACATCTTCTGCAAAACATCTATAATCAAGACATCTCTGCCCGACAGGACTCAGAATGCCAGACAAAACCGAATCACTGGGGCTGCGTACCCTTGAAGATATCAGCACCCTCATCCTTCACTCCCACGATATGCAGGAGACGCTCGACAACATTGTCGCCCTCGTCTCGAAGCGGATGGAGTCCGATGTCTGTTCCATCTACCTGCTTGATGATGACGGCGAGACCCTGCGACTCCAGTCCACCAAAGGTCTGGCGCGCTCTTCAGTCGGCAAGATCACCATGAATGTATCCGAAGGTCTTACCGGACTGGTAGTGGAACAGCGGGGAGTAATAAGTCTCGAAAACGCCTCTGCGCACCCGCGCTACAAGTATTTCCGCGAAACCGGCGAGGAGCGGTACCACTCTTTCCTCGGCATTCCCATGTTTGCCCGTAAAACCCCTGTCGGCGTCATTGTCGTCCAGCACCGTGAACCGCGCAAATACACCGTGACCGAAATCAGCACCCTGTCGACCATCGCCTACCAGATATCCAGCATCGTCATCAATGCAAAACTGCTCGACTCCCTCCGGAAAAAGGATGAAGAGCGGGCAAGCCTTGAGCAGCAGCTCAGAAAGATTCACGCCGGCGAGATGCCGGTCAGGGATGCCTGCCCCGCGGAAACCGACAGAGGCGGCGCCGCTTTTTCCGGCATCGCCGTTTCAGCCGGCTTTGCTTCAGGCGGGATTTACCTGCTGAACCGGCGCGATCCACTGCTCTCTTCCATAGTTGAGACTGCACTGCCTC
Organism: Deltaproteobacteria bacterium; assembly: GCA_017861215.1. GTDB lineage: Bacteria > Desulfobacterota > Desulfuromonadia > Geobacterales > DSM-12255 > VEOV01. The sequence continues at coordinate 1,940 of JAGFXN010000166.1, forward strand.
CGGATGAGGAGCTGCACCGCTTCACCATGGCCCTCGAAAAAGCCCGTATCCAGACCCTGTATATGGAAAAGCGTGTTGCCGAGAAGCTTTCCGAAGAGGATGCCGCCATCTTCCATACGCACCTGATGATTCTGGAAGACAGGGGTTTTACCGGCAGGATTCAGGAACTTATCGGCAGGGAGTACGGTGCGGCCAGAGCGGTGCAGGAAGTGGTCAGCCATTATGTGGATGCTTTTGCCAGGATGGACGACCCCTACCTGAAAAGCCGCTCTGCCGACATGGAGGATATCGGCCGGCGGCTCATGGACGCGCTCGACGGCAACGAAGAGACGGCAGCGCAGCTGGCAGAGAAACGGCTGCTGGTCGCCGTGGAGATACTGCCGTCCGATCTGGCGACAATGGAAATCGACAATATCCTCGGCATCGTTACCGAAAAAGGGGACGTCAACTCCCATGCCGCCATTATTGCCCGGTCCCTCGGCATCCCGGCCGTTGTCGGCGTTGAAGGGCTGTTACGGCAGCTGTCACTCAAAGATGAGATGATCATTGACGGCAACAGCGGCCATATCTACATCAATCCTGAAAACCGGATCAAAGCAGAGTACACACGGCTGACCAACGACTTCAGCTGCAAGCGGCGCGAGCTTGAAGGATTACGCGACATTCCGGCCATTACGAAAGATGGTGTCAGGATCTCTCTCTACGCAAACATCAGCCTGATCAGCGACATCCGCATCGCCGTCATCAACGGCGCCGAAGGGGTTGGGCTGTACCGCACGGAATTCCCGTTCATGGCGAGAAGGCACTTCCCCGACCGGCACGAACAGCATCACATCTACGCCCGCATCCTCGAAGAGTTCCAGGGGAAGACCGTAACCTTCAGGACTCTCGATATCGGCGGCGACAAGACTCTCCCCTACTTTGACCATCCGCAGGAAGACAACCCTTTCATGGGGTGGCGGGCAATCCGGATTTCGCTGGAGTGCCGCAACATTTTCCGCGACCAGCTGGCAGCAATCATGACGGCATCTGTCGGCAGGGACGCGAAGATAATGTTCCCGATGATCTCCGGAGTTGAGGAGCTTCTGCTGATTCGTGACATTGTCGCCGGGTTGCACGAGGAGCTGCACCGGGAAGGACTCCCTTTCAACAACAGGATCCCGCTCGGCATCATGATCGAGATACCTGCGGCCGTGCAGATGGCTGAGGTCCTTGCCCGCAAGGTCGACTTTTTCAGTATCGGCACCAACGACCTGATTCAATACACCCTGGCGGCAGACCGAAACAACCCCAAAGTGAAAGGGTATTACTCCGCGTACCATCCGGCGATCCTCCACTCGATCAAAAAAGTCGCCGCTGCCGGAGCGCATGCCGGCATACCTGTTTCGCTCTGCGGTGAAATGGCAGCCGAGCCGCTTGGTGCGCTGCTCCTTGCCGGACTCGGCATTACCGACCTCAGCATGTCCTCACCGTCAATTCCGCTCGTGAAACAGGCCATATGTGGTGCATATCTGAGTGCTGCGACTGACATTGCCGGCAAGGTTCTGCAGCTGGAGAGCACCAGTGAGATTCTCTCCTTTCTGCAAGAGTCCCGTGCGGAACTCGGCATGACCGGTTGAAGGTGGTGCTGACTACCGGTGTTCAGGCTGAAGGCTGAGGGCTGAAGGCTATTCAATCCATTCAGTCGCGCTACTTCCCCCCGGGCAATCAGCCCAGAATCTTTTCTTCTTTTTTGCAGACGGATGTCCTATTCAGTTCTGAGCACTGCCTTCAGCCCTCAGCCCTCAGCCTTCAACCTTCAACCTTCCCCCTGTTAACCTGAGCCGCAGTGAGCCGACCGGCCCACTTTTCTCCCTCCAGCAGTGCAAACAGAGTTATTGCCGGCAGCAGCACCAGCCAGAGATGTGCAACCGAAAGTGCTGTCGTCCGGAAGAAAAGCTGCATGGGCGGCAGGTAGACCACCACCCCCTGCAGCAGCACCACGCAGACAGCCATGGCGAACAGCAACGGATTGGTGAACAGTCCCATGCTGAAGAATGAACTGCGGAAGGAGCGGAGCGCCATGGCCTGAGCCACCTGCGCCAGAGCCAGCGCGGCAAACAGCACGGTCTGCCACGGTCCGCCCCCCTGCCAGACAAGCCAGGTGACCGCCATGCAGGAACCGCCGATCAGGCCGCCGGCGAGCAGGATATAACGCATGGTACGGCGGTCGAAAATCTGGCTGTCCGGAGCGATGGGAGGTCGTTGCATCACGTCCGGCTCAGGGCGTTCCATTCCTATTCCCAGGCCCAGGAGACCGTCGGTCAGCAGGTTCAGCCAGAGCAGCTGCAGCGGGGTGAGCGGCATCGGCAACCCCAGGAAAGGGAGCAGCAGCACCGCCAGGATCTTGCCGGTGTTACCGGCCACGGAAAAGACGACGAACTTGCGGATGTTGTCGTAAATATTGCGGCCGACCTCCACCGCCGCGACGATGGTGGCAAAGTTGTCGTCCAGAAGCACCATATCGGCGGCCTCACGAGCCACTTCGGTACCCGCCTTGCCCATAGCCACCCCAACATCGGCCT
>JAGFXN010000167.1 GCA_017861215.1 Deltaproteobacteria bacterium
GTTCAGCCCGCTCCCGGAGTAATCAAGGGTATCGATCGTCGTGCTGGTCTGGAAGTGTAGATCACGCCGCCAGTCGACCCGCTGCAGCATGAACTGCAGAAACGCGCCGCTGTCGTCGATAGCCGGCGGCTTATCCTCCGCTGCGGCAATGAAGAGATACTTGGCCAGCGACAACTGACCCTGACCGAGAATGGCGTTTGCCTGGGTCAGCAGCTCCAGCGGCTCCCGGGCAGCGGCATAGGGGAGGTAGCGTTCACTGCCGATCGCCAGCAGCAGCGGATGCACCCCGGCGGCATCGACCGCATGCACCCCCTTCACCCCCGGCAGCACGGTCGGGATCAACGTGCCGGTCAGCTCGTGAATGAAGGCGCCGAATGAGGTATCCTCCTGCGGCGGCCGACCGACGGTGGTAAACGGCCAGATGGCGCCGTCGCGATGCAAGACCTCCTCCACCTGCAGCACCGGAAAATCATGGGCAAGGCTGTAGTAGCCGAGATGATCGCCGAAAGGCCCCTCCGGCAGAAGCCTGTGCGGAGCTATCGTGCCGGTGATGCAGAAATCGGCCTCGGCCGGCAGCGGCAGAACTCCTGGACGACAGACCATCCTGATGCGGTGGCCGCCAAGCAGTCCGGCAAACGACAGCTCCGGCATTCCTTCCGGCAGCGGCATTACCGCCGCCACTGTCATGGACGGTGCCCCGCCGACAAAGACGCTGACGCGAAACGGCACCCCGCTGGCCATCGCCTCGGCGTGGTGCACGCCGATACCGCGATGAATCTGGTAATGAACTCCCACCTCCCGATCCGGCGCATAACTGTTGCCGGTGAGCTGCACCCGGTACATGCCAAGGTTGGAACTCCTGAAACCGGGTGAGGCGGCACTCTCCGAATATACCTGCGGCAGCGTTACAAAGGCGCCGCCGTCCCGCGGCCATGATTTCAGCTGCGGAAGATCGGTCAGCGCGATGCGGTTTGCCAGGATCGGTCCGCCGGAAACCTTTGCCGGCAGAAGGTTGAGCGCCGCCGGCAGCACCCCGGCATACGCAAAAGGATTTTGGAGCAGCGCCGCCGGGTTCACCTTCAAAGCCACCAGCTTCTCAATGGTTCGCAGGGTATCGCGAAAGAGGAAACGGGTACGCTCCAGCGTGCCGAACAGATTGCCGAGCATCGGAAAGCGGCACCCCTTCGGGTTGGTAAAGAGGAGCGCCGGGCCACCTTTTTCATAGACCCGTCGCTGGATGCACCCCATCTCCAGTTCGGGATCGATCTCCACTTCGATCCGCTGCAACTGACCGTGTCGCTCGAGATCAACCACACACTCCTGCAGACTCCTGTACCCCATCAATCTCTCCTGCCGTGAATTGTCCTGCGCATCACCTTATAACTCCTCCGGCTGGAAAGGCAGGTGGACCGTAACTGTTGTGCCGCTTCCGGGTTCACTCTCAACCGCGATCTGGCCGTGATGCTGCTCAATAATCTGCTTGGTAATGGCAAGCCCGAGACCCGTTCCCTTCTCCCTGGTTGTAAAGAAAGGCTCAAAAATCTTTTCCAGATTTTCCTTGCTGATGCCGCTGCCATTATCGTGGAACTTTATAACCGCCTGTTCATTCTCGATCGCGGTGGAGATCGTCAGCACCCCCCCCTTCCCCATCGCCGCACCGGCATTCAGGATAAGGTTGATAGCAACCTGCCGCATCTGGTCGCCATCAAGGGTAACCGGCGGCAGTCCCTTGTGCAGTTCCATAACCACCTTGACGTCATGCATATCGGTATGGTTGGCGGCAAAATCCGCTATCTGTTCAAGCAGTTTGTTCAGGTCTGTCTCGGTCAGTGTCGGTTTGGGAGTCCGGGCATAGTTCAGCAGATCCTGAACGATCTTTTTACAGCGCTTACTCTCTCTCTTGATTTCGTGAATATATTTGTACCCGGGATCATCCTCGTTCATCTTCCCTTCGAGGTAGGCGGCATAGCCGAGTATCACTCCAAGCGGGTTGTTGATCTCATGGGCGACTCCGGATGAGAGTACGCCGAGAGATGCCATCTTGCCCTGCTGGGCAAGGGTTGCTTCCATGGTGCGGTTCCGCTGGATGATCTCGGTCATCCGGTTGAATGCCGCACCCAGTTCCCCCAACTCATCATCAGTATCAATGTCGACGCGGACATCAAGCCGCCCCTTTTTTACCTGCCTGATGGTATCCAGCATCCGGTTGATAGGATCGGTAAAAATCCTGGAGGCAAGAAAAACCAGACCGGTAGCGCAGCAGCCGACAATCAGCGTCAGGAGCACAATCCAGGGGATTATCCGCCACTTGATCTTGTTCGCCTCACTGTAAAATTCATCCTCGTACGAACCGACGGCTACGATCCAGTCCCAGGGAGCAAAGTAGTCGTATCTGACAATTTTCAACCGCGGACGGGATTCGCCTTTATTTCGCCATGCATAGCGTATCCAGCCGCTCTTTCTCTCACACATCTCCCTGATGAAATGTCGGCCGTCCGCGTCGGCAGTATCGATAAAGTTTTTCCCTTCGCTGCCGGGATGTATGGTAAACGTCCCTTTACTGTCCATGCAGAAGATGTAGCCCGTTGTGCCTACTTTCTTCCCCTTGATTTTCTCTTTCAACAGCGCAAAAGCGTTCTGCTCGAACAACTTGTTATCGTAAGTCTCTTCCAGATAGCCTCCGGCAGCAATTATCCAGTCCCACTCCCGAAAATAACGGTAGGCGACAACTTTATTGCGCGCTCTCTGATCGCCAAGTCCCGGATTTTTCCAGGGATAGATGATGTACAGCACCTCACCCGGCTTGGAAGCACGGGCCTTTTCGCACATTTCGCGAATAAAGTAGCGCCCTTTCTCATCCTTTTCGTTATAGACATTCTCCCCTTCACGCGCCAAATGCACTTTGAGAGTACCGTCACCGGTCATGGCGTAAATGTAGCCGGTCTCCCCCATATTGACCTTTTTCAGGGCATTCCGCGCTTCATTCAAGGCAGCAACCTTGGGAACTTTACCCCTGGCGGCCTGGCTGTAATGGGTTTCGACAAGATTGTACGAAAGTGACGCCAGAGCTGCCAATTCCTGCCGGAGGATCCGCTCTTTATCCTGCTTGTAGACCTGAAACTGCTGGTGGTGCGACTGCAGCAGATCCAGCGTAAAGCTGGACATATGCTCCAGGTCATCCATACTCGTCGTGGCAATGCCGAGATAGGCTTGATGATTCGCTATGTAACCGGTTACACCGCCGACGAGAAATATCGGGATGATGACGAGCGGTAAAATCATGACCAGCAGTTTCCAGCGAAGTTTCAGTTTTCTCAGGAGGGGATTTACCCTTCTATCCATATTTTCATTCCCGCGACAGATAATTTATTGGTGCGAGTATAGCACATTTTGCTTACTTGCCTGCAAATCAGAACATGATCGCCACCTCAAGTGACAATAAATGTCATCTTGGTGACTATAATGTATTTGCATAAAGAAAAATTATTCTCACTAATTAACAATGCGCTGTAAACACGATGTTTTAAACTAAATTATTTTGGTACATTATGTGCAAACTAATACTAACTTACAGCACTTTTTACTTGAAAATAACTGAAAATTAATTGAATATTAAAAAATATGATTTCCAAATATTTTTATACCACTTGAAATGATTTGCTCGGGGATGGCGTAATGGAGATCCACGCAAGAGAAAGCAGTCTACAACCGCTTAGCCCTGCGCGCAATGCACTGCTCAACAACAGCGGCTTCACGCTGATTGAACTCCTTCTGGTCATGGCGATCATCGGAGTGCTTGCCACCATGGCAATCAGCACACTGGGGGAAATCAGAGACAGAACCAGGACCTCCAGAGCCGTAAGTGAAATCCGCAACATCGAAAAGGATATCTTTGCTTATGCATCTGAAAAGGGCACCTATCCGCCGGATCTGACGGCAATCGGCAAGACCGGCGAACTGGATCCGTGGGGCCATCCCTATGTGTATAAACCTGCGCCGGCTGATGGTTCAATAACTGATCCGATAAATCGCTCTAGTAGCGGAAAACTTATCAACACGGATTTTGACCTCTATAGCCTGGGACCAAATGGTGAAGCAGATCCGGACGGACTGCTCACTTCTCCTGCAGGCGAAGATGACATTATCCGCGGCAATGAAGGCGCTTATGCTGATTTGGCAAAAAGGTACGGCCTCTAATTAACTTTGTGAAGGCTTATTTCATGGTGACATCCTGATGACTTGCACTTGCCCGAAATGTAACGCTGAGATTGAGCTTAACCCTGCCGAGATACCGGCTGAAGGCTCTTTTCACAAGTGTTCCGCCTGCAGCACCAACCTTGAAATTCGTAAAGAATCATTTGCCAAACGGGCGCTTTACAAAAGCAATGAAATTTCCTGCGCCGAATGCGGCAGCCCGCCGGGCACCTCAATCTACTGCCAGAGCTGTCATGCCATCTACCCGGAACTCCTGGTAGTCGAAACATCATCTGCCGCCAAAAA
>JAGFXN010000168.1 GCA_017861215.1 Deltaproteobacteria bacterium
TTCCTGAGGGAGCTTACCGCGGTGTAAAAGGCTTCGAAGACAGCTGCCGACAGGGGTTCTTCCTGCTCCTGCACCATTTTCAGGACGCTCTCGAGCCGGTGGATGTACTGCTGGACCGGGGTGAACCCCATCATCCCCGAGTTCCCTTTGAGGGTGTGCAGGTTGCCGAGGATTGATATCAGGCTTTGCGGGTCAGAGCCACCGCTGTTGCTGCTTTTTTCAAGCGCAAGCAGCGCTGTCTCGACACTGTCAAGATGCCCGCTGGCGTCATCCAGATATTCTTCCAGCAGTATCGATAGATCTATCACTTCACTCAAGAGGTCGACCTCGCTTTTTGTGCAGAAGTTGTTTGCCGGCAATAGCGGCGTGAGTCTGGCACGAAGCAGCTGCTGCCTGTTACGCTGTTGCCACTGTCTGGTTGCAAGTCGCGGAAGACAGGTTGAAAAGCCTCTCTATCATTTCGTGCAGAGTAGCCGGTTGAAACGGCTTTTTGAGATAGCCGCTGGCGCCCAGTTCCAGCCCGCGGATGGTGTCCGCTTCCTTCCCTTCAGTGCTGATGATGATGACCGGGATCCGCTTTACTATCCCCATCCGGGCGGCTTTTTCCATGAACTGCAGACCGTTCATGACCGGCATGTTTATGTCAAGGACGATCAAATCGACATCCGACTGCACCGCCAGGATGTCGAGCGCTTCCTGGCCGTTCATCGCATCGACAATGCTGCAATTGTAGCGGTTCAGTACCAGGCGGTACATCTGGTGAATCAGTGCCGAGTCATCTACCACAAGAATTTTCTTTAGCATTTTCCCCTCCGAACATAGCTGTTAATAAGTATTGATATAACTGGCAGCACACCCGTCAGTCCCGGGTCATGCCGTTGTGTATCTGGTCGGGATGCCCTTTTTGGCAACCTGCTCAAGAAGGGCGCTGATGTCGACCGGTTTGGTGAAATAGTAGCTGGCCCCCCGTTTATAGGCCTCGGCTTCAGTCTCGGCATCACCGTAGCCGGTCATGATGATGACATCGGTGTTGTAGCGCTCTTTGATGTAGGTCAGCAGTGCCAGTCCCTCGATGCCGGTGACGCCCGACATCCTGATGTCGGCAAGCACCAGATCAAAAGGGGTGGCCCGAAGAGCCTCTTCCGCCTGTTCGATTTCGCTGCTGGTGATTATTTCGACACCGTCAGTTTTGAGCACGTAGGAGAGGCTGAGCAGAATCGACGGTTCGTCATCGACTATCAGTATTTTCTTGATGGGGTTACCGGTCATAATCGCTCCCTGCTCGGTTGGGATTCCCTGCTGCAGGTCTACCAATAGCAGTTCCTGTGCCAACGCACCGATGAGGGGAATAATGTAAAAAACATCAGATAAAACAGTATGTTGCCAATTATTGGTGGTTGCTTGTTTTTCGACCGGTGTACGATTTCAGGACGGTTGGCAGGCGTGGCAATCCTTGCAGGGAGATTTTCCAGAGGAGGGGAGAGAGTTGCGGCAGAGGTGGCGCGGCAGGCAGGGGCGCTGTTGCCCGGCAGGCAGGCCGGCAGAACTACAGGAAGATGCCACGGTAAAGCTGCAGGTGTAGTAAATCAGGACATGTCCGGTGATTGTACATCAGCGCTGTTTTTCCTGAGTCTGGCAAGGAGGGTCGAGCGGCTGATGCCGAGCAGCGCTGCGGTGCGGCAGTGATTGTTGCCGGTGCTTTGCAGTACCTGGTGGATGTACTGTTCTTCAACCTGCCGCAGAGTCAATATCTTCTGCGCACTGCCGGTGAACAGCGGCAGCGCAGCGGTTTTTCTCAATTCAGCCGGCAGATGTTCCGGCAGGATTTCCTGGCCCTGGGTCAGGATCAGCGCCCGCTCGATCACATTTTTCAGCTCTCTGATGTTGCCGGGCCATTGATATTCGGCAATAAGCTCCATTGCTGCCGGCGAGACCTCGACCCGGCCCTTGTTCATTGCCGTGCCCAGCTTCTTGGCAAAGTATTCCGCCAGGAGCATCGAATCACTGCCCCGCTCGCGCAGGGGGGGGGTATTGATCGGCATGACATGTATCCGGTAGTAAAGATCTTCGCGAAACAGCCCTTTTTTCACCATCGCCACCAGATCGCGATTTGTTGCGCCGATGAAGCGGGCATTGGTGGTGATGTCGACGACGCCGCCGATCCTTCTGAATCGTTTCGAATCGAGAACCTTGAGCAGCTTTGCCTGAATTGACAACGGCATCTCGGCTACTTCGTCGAAGAAGATGGTGCCGTCGGCGGCAAGTTCGAAAAGACCGGGCTTCTGCTTGCCGGCGTCAGTAAAGGCCCCCTTTTCATGGCCGAACAGTTCCGACTCAAGCAGTGTTTCCGACAGGGAGGCGCTGTTTATTTCCACCAGTGGCCCGGTTGCGGCGCTTTGCCGATGGATGGCGGCGGCGACCAGTTCCTTGCCGGTGCCGGATTCTCCCAGGATCAGTACCGTTGTTGCCGGATTTTTCGCGAGCAGGGCAATAAGATTCTGCACTTTTATAATCTGCGGGGAAACGCCGACGATTTCTGTCCCGTCCGGGACGTGCTCGCTGATCTGGCGGTATTTGACGAGTTCCCTTTTGAGCCGCAGCTGCTCTTCGATGCGCGCCAGGATTAACGTCAGCTGCTCAATGTCAAACGGTTTCGTGAAAAAATATTCGGCGCCGCTTTTCATGGCGCGCACCGCCTTGTCAAGATCGGCGAACGCGGTCATTACCAGCACCCGGGCGGCTATTTCCGGTGCGACAAGATGTTGCAGAAGTTCATCACCCTGAATGTCGGGAAGCCGGAGGTCGAGCAGAACGACATCCGGCACGAAGGCTCTGGCGATGGCCATCCCTTCGCTGCCGGTCGCCGCCTCTTTCACTTCATAACCGCGTCCGGCCAGAAAATGACCGAGGGTGAGGCGGATGGTCGGTTCGTCATCGATTATCAGGGCCTTCATGGCCTGGCACCGTCATGCGGCAGCGTCAGGGTAAATTTTGCGCCTCTGCCGGCGATGTTTTCCGCCGTCAGGGTGCCGCCGTGTGCTTCGGCGATGTTCTTGCTTATGGAAAGTCCCATACCGGTGCCGCTCCTTTTGGTGGTGAAAAAGACATCGAAGATGTTGGGCAGAACTTTTTCCGGAATACCCTTGCCGGAGTCGGTGAGCTGGACGGAGATGCTCTTGGCGTCTGCTTCCAGGGCAAGTTCTATCGCGCCGCCGCAATCACAGGCTTCGATGGCATTTTGAATAAGATTTATGAAGACCTGTTCCAGTCTGTCCGCGTCAGCCAGCAGCAACTGCTCCCAAGCGGGGCGATCCCAGGACAAGGCAATGGTTTTTTCCTGCAGTGCCGCCTGACAGGCCTTTACAGAGTCATCAATAACCTTGCAGATATTGATGGATCGTTTTTGCAGCCGCAGCTCTTTGCTGCCGTCCAGCAGATTCTGCACGATATTGTTAAGGCGCTTCGCTTCTTTCATGAATGAATCCATCAGTTGCCGGTGAGCAGGACTGAGAGCCAGCTCCATATCGAGGATCTGGATTACGGATGTCATCCCGAAGAGCGGGTTCCGCATCTCGTGAGCAACCCCGGCAACGACCTCGCCCATAGCGGAGAGCCGTTCCTTCTGGCGCATTTCCTGGCGGATTTTGACAATTTCCGTCAAATCCCTGAAAGTGATAATATGGCCGAGGGTGTTCTTGTCGGCATCCTTCAGGTCAATCCGGGTGAACCCCAGAATGAATTCGCTGCCGTGTATATTTTCCACAATTTCATTGGCATTGCTGCCGGCGGCAATCTGCGCCGCCAGTTCAGGGCAGAGGTTTTTCAGGGGCATGCCGACGATTTTGTCCGGGGTTGTCTGGCATAAATCCTGAACGTAGGGGTTGGTCATCTTGATCAGCAATGCAAGATCAGTGACGATGATGCCGCTTTGCAGGTTGCTGATGATCGACTCGACGAAGACCTGTCTCTCCTCCACAGCTTTGAAGGCCTGGACAAGGGTTCTTTCTGTCCGGATACGTTCGGCAATCACCTGACCGGTACGGGCAATATACTTGGCGCGATACCCCAGAACCTGCCAGTTAATCGGCTTGACAATAAAGTCGGTTGCCCCGGCATCATAGGCTTTCTGGATGGATTCGTAATCGTCAAGCCCGGTCATCATAATGACAGTGCAGGCCTGAGCGCCGTCCAGGGAATGGATATGGCGGCACACTTCGAAACCGTCGATCCCGGGCATGATCACATCAAGCAGGATCAAATCAGGCATGGCTTGCGCGATGGCGGCAATCGCCTGGTAACCGTCCTCTGCTTCCTCGACGCTGAAGCCCTCTTGTTCCAGAGCCTCTCGAGCCAGCAGGCGGATGGATGGGATGTCATCCACTATCAGCGCTCTTTGCCGGCTAGAGCCAGGCAGCTTTTCGCTCAGCAGCGGAGAAGTTTCTTTACCTTTGTCACGAGCTGTCTCTGCCAGGCGACGCATGGCTT
>JAGFXN010000169.1 GCA_017861215.1 Deltaproteobacteria bacterium
ATGAAACTTCCCAAGGAGGCGCTGGTCTATTATAGGAAGGTCATCGAGCTGACCCCTGATTTTGAACCGGTATACCTGGATATTGGGATATCGCTTGAATCCCAGGGGGAGCGTGGTGAGGCGATCAGAGCGTTCGAGTCGCTTCTTAAGGTAAATCCGCACAATTTCTCGGTGATGCAGCACCTTGTACAGCTCTACATTCAGGAAAAAAAGCTTGATGATGCCTTGAAGATGCTTAAGACTCTCATTGTCAGAGGAGTTGGCGGACTTGATACCAGGCGCAAGGCAGGTCTGGTCTACCTTGAAATGGAACAGTATGACAACGCAATCAGAGAATTTCAGTTTATACTGGCCCAGGAACCGAACGCCAGCCAGGTTCGATTCTATCTGGCGTCGGCTTTTGAGGAGAAGGGCGATGTGAAAGCGGCGATTGAGGAATTTTCCAAGATTCCGCCAGCAGCATTCAACTATACGGACGCCATTGGTCATATTGCCTTTTTGTATCTTGATTCCGGCGAGGGGGAAAAGGCGCTTGACCTTCTCAATAAGGCGATAGCTGCCGATCCGTCAAAACTGGAACTGCATCTTCATCTTGCCGGGGTATATGAAGGGCTGCAGCGCTATCGTGAGGCTCTTGAATATCTTGATGCTTTAGAGAGAAACTTCCCGGCAGAATCACGCATATATTTCAGAGCAGGAATTCTTTACGACAAACTTGGTGAGCGGGACAAGATGATAGAGCGGATGAAGAAAGCATTGCAACTTTCACCTGATGACCCTCAGGCGCTCAACTATCTGGGGTATACCTACGTTGAGATGGGGACAAATCTTGACGAGGCGCTGCAGCTTCTCAAGAAGGCGAACTCACTGAGACCTGGGGACGGTTTCATTCTGGACAGTCTTGGTTGGGCGTATTATAAGCTCAAACGCTACCGGGATGCTGTTGTCGAACTCGAGCGTGCTGCCGAGCTTGTTGATGACGATCCGACCATCAAAGGCCATCTGGCCGATGCTTATATGGCGGTGCATGAGTACAGAAAAGCCCTTGCCATCTACAAACAGATTCTGCAATCGGAGCCGGACCGCAAGGATATTGCAGAAAAGATTAAAAAAGCAAAAGGCGAGAGCGGGGATAAATGAACAGGCTTTGCCGCTTTCTTTTACTTCTTCTTCTGCTCGGAGCGTGCAGCAGTGTTGAAGAGTCGTACAAACCCATTCCCCGGGAAACTGGCACCCCTGCATATGGTGATGCACTTGTTGAAGGCTCAATAGGAGAGCCTTCAACACTCATCCCCCTGCTTGCTGCCGATTCAGCTTCGCACTCGGTCGCTTCTCTAATCTATAACGGTCTGGTCAAATACGATAAGAATCTCAATCTTACCGGTGATCTTGCTGAACGGTGGGAGATCTCCCCTGATGGCCTGACAATCACCTTCTACCTCCGCAAAGGGGTAAAATGGCATGACGGCCATGAGCTTACCTCGCGTGACGTCCTTTACACCTACAAAACAATCATAGATCCGAAGACTCCGACGGCATATGCGGAGGATTTCCTCCAGGTACGCTCGGCCGAGGCGCCGGATCCGTACCGCTTCAGGGTGACCTATTCGAAACCGTTTGCACCTGCCCTTGCTTCGTGGGGGTTGAATATCCTGCCGGCACACCTGCTTGAGGGGAAAGATATTGTCAAGAGCTCGCTGGCAAGAAAACCTGTCGGTACCGGCCCGTACCGTTTCCGGGAATGGATACCAGGACAAAGGCTGGTACTCGACTCATTCAAAGAATATTTTGAAGGCAGACCGTACATCGATTCCAGGGTTTTCAGGATTATTCCGGACAGTTCCACCATGTATATGGAACTGAAGGCCGGCGGGCTGGATATGATGAGTCTGACTCCGGTGCAGTTTACAAGACAGACCAATTCGGCAGAGTTCCTGAGCCGTTTCAATAAATACAGTTATCCGGTGCCATCCTACACGTATCTGGGCTATAACCTGAAAAAACCTCTTTTTGCCGATAAAAGGGTGCGCCAGGCGATTACCTCGGCAATAAACAAGGACGAACTGGTGCACGGTGTGCTGTTCGGTCTGGGGCAGGCGGCTCATGGACCTTTTCAGCCCGGAACATGGGCGCATAATCCTGCATCGCACCCTTTTCCTTACGATCCGGCCAGGGCGGAAAAGCTGCTTGCCGAAGCGGGATGGCGCAAGCGTGACAGCAACGGCATCCTCACCAAAAACGGCCAACCGTTCCGCTTCACCATCATGACCAATCAGGGGAATGAGCAACGGATCAAATCTGCTCAGATAATTCAGTACCGGCTGAAACAGATCGGCATCGATGTCAATATTCGCGTGCTTGAGTGGGCGTCTCTTCTTACCAATTACATTGATTCGCGCAACTTTGATGTGCTGCTGATGGGGTGGAGTCTGTCGCAGGATCCGGATCAGTTTGATATCTGGCACTCTTCAAAAACAGGGCCCAAGGAACTCAATTTTACCAGTTACAGTAATGCTGAAGTCGATCGTCTGCTGGTTGAGGCGCGAGGTACGTTCGATCTCCAGAAACGCAAAGCCTGCTATTTCCGGATACAGGATATTCTTGCAGATGAACAGCCGTATACCTTTCTGTATGTTCCGGCGGCTCTTCCGGCTATCAGTGCAAGGTTCAGGGGTATAGAGCCGGCTCCGGCAGGTATCGGCCACAATATTATCTACTGGTATGTGCCACAGAAAGAGCAGCTTGCAGACAGGTGATAGTGGAGAAAATTCTTACGTGCGCCGCAGGAAACGAATATATGTCAGAACTGCAATTGCGCACCGCCATTGAGAGGAGGCCTTATGGACAGAGATGGGCAGATAAAGCAGTTTCTGGCAGCGAAGAAGTTTGCGGTCGTCGGCGCTTCGGCCGACAGAAGCAAATACGGCAACAGGGTATTGCGTTGCTATCAGATGAACGGTCTGGAGGCCGTGCCGGTAAACCCTAAAGAGAAAAAAATTGAAGGGGTTGACTGTGTAGCCTCGGTGTCGCAACTTGCCGATGATGTCGAGAGCCTGTCGGTGATTACTCCGCCGCAGGTGACTGAACAGGTTGTGGAACAGGCTATTGCCAGGGGGATAAAAAATATCTGGATGCAACCGGGCGCCGAGAGCCAGGCGGCAATTGCCAGGTGTGAAAAAAACGGCATAAACGTGATTGCGGATGGAAGTTGCCTTTTGGTTGTGCTGGGCTACAGGGAGCATTGAAAAGACGGGATAGTCAGGTGCCAGGCATTGTGATGAAACCTCCATCTGGTGAACTTTGCTTTGTTATCTTCATGATTCGTTGATCATCTCCAGCCATCTAACGATTGCCTTTTCCCTGTTCATGCTATAAATTACCCTTCCTCTGTACTGTTAAAATATCCATTACGAGGCGTGTATGCCGCTTGCACAAAACCCCATTGACGCTCTGCGCAACTCTATTGACGCAATAGACAGCCGTATCATGGCACTTCTGAACGAACGCGCCCGGTTTGTCATGGAGGTAGGTCACCTGAAGCAGTCCATGCAGAGTGACTTTCATGTTCCGAACCGTGAACGGGCTATATATGAGCGGTTGACTGCTGAAAACCCCGGACCTTTCCCTAATGATGCTCTCAAGAGCGTTTTCAGGGAGATAATTTCTGCATCACTGGCGCTGGAAGCACCGATGCGGGTGGCTTTTCTCGGGCCGAAGGCTACCTTCTCGCATCTGGCATCGATGCAGCAGTTCGGTCTTGCGGCGGAACTTATCCCCCAGAAGTCTATCCCGGCAGTGTTTGAAGAGGTTGAGAAGGATCGGGCCCTGTATGGTGTTGTTCCGGTGGAGAATTCGACCGAAGGGGTGGTTTCGCATACACTAGACATGTTCATGGAGAGTGAGCTGAAGATACGGGCTGAGATACTGTTCGAGGTTTCTCACTATCTGCTCTCCCGTACCGGCAGGCTGGAAGATGTCAGAAAGGTCTACTCCCATCCGCAGCCGTTGGCGCAGTGCCGCAACTGGCTTGAGGAAAACCTGCCGCACATTCCGCTGGTTGATGTGGCGTCAACCACCATGGCCGCACAGATTGTCAGCGAGGACTACTCTGCTGCTGCAATCGCCAGTCAGTATGCCGCTTCAGTCTACGATCTGAAGGTGGTGCGGGAGCGGATAGAAGATCAGGTAAACAACTTTACCCGGTTTCTGGTAATAGGTAAGAAGCTTGCCGATGAGAGCGGTGATGACAAAACTTCGCTGATGTTTGCCGTAAAGGACCAGCCGGGTATTCTCTACCGTATGCTTGAGCCTTTTGCCAGTCGCGGGGTCAACCTTTGCAAAATCGAGTCCCGTCCCATGAAGAAGAAGGCCTGGGAGTATATCTTTTTTCTCGATCTTGTCGGGCATGCATCGAGCCAGAACGTGCATGCTGCTATTGAGGAACTGAAGGGACACTGTCAGTTTGTAAAACTCCTCGGT
>JAGFXN010000018.1 GCA_017861215.1 Deltaproteobacteria bacterium
GAAAAAGAGCGGCAGGAACGGAGAGCGCAGGCACTGGCGGCGCTCCCGGCAAAGAGACCGGTCACTGCCGCCCGGCGGCCGGAACTGATCATCAGGGCGGAGAAAAGCGCCGATCTGCACCTGCTGCACCGTGAAGGGGTCGATGCGCTGGCGCTGCCCCTCTCCAGAGCCAACCTCCACCAACTGTCGCAGATAAGCCGCCGGCTGCGCGGCCGGGAGGAGAGGATCATCTGGCGGCTCCCTTTCATGATTTTCGATGACGATATGCGCTGGTACAGCGATGCGGTACAGTGGCTTCTCGAAGCCGGATTCTGCCGCTTTGAGGCGGCGAACATCGCTCATTTCAGAATTTTGCGGGAGCATCTCGGCACAGCCCTCAGACCGGTCGAAATAGCCACTGATTACCGCCTGTTCTCGCTCAACAGCCTGGCACTGCTCGAATGGCATGAACTTGGCGCCGCCGCTGCTGTCCTCTATATCGAAGATGACGCCGATAATATGGCACAGCTGCTTGCTGCCGATACTCCTGTCCTCTGCCGGGTACTCCTTCATGGTGAGGTGCCGGCGATTACCTCGAAAATTGCCATCAAAGGGGTGAAGAATGATGCGCCGGTGCTTTCCGACCGGGGGGACGGCTATCGCATCACGGTGAAGGACGGCCTGACCCAGATCACACCGACCAGACGGTTCTCCATCACCCAGTTTCGTGACCGGCTGCAGGCGATGGGGTGCGGTTCTTTCATTGTCGACCTGGCAAATCTGGAAAAACCGGCGCAGGAACAGGTACTGGCCGCATACGCCGCCGGTCGGGAGCTGACTGAAACCTCTCCATTCAACTTTCTGCAGGGGCTCGTGTAATTTTTTTCCGCTAGCCCCTTGATTTTTCCCCCAAGGCTGTTTATATTGCAACCTGTTAGCACTCAGACGCTTTGAGTGCTAATTTTTTCTTGCTAACCTGTTTAATTCACACAAAAGAAAGGAGAAAGAACAGCATGAATCTCAGACCGTTGCAGGACCGTATCATCGTGAAAAGGCTTGAAGAGGAGACAATGACCGCCGGTGGGATCTTCATCCCGGAAACCGCCAAGGAAAAGCCGCAGAAAGGCGAAGTCATCGCCGTAGGCAAGGGCAAGAAGACCGAAGACGGCAAGGTCATCCCTGTCGATGTGAAAAAAGGCGACAAGGTCCTTTTCGGCAAGTATGCCGGCACCGAGATCAAGATTGACGGCCAGGAGTATCTCATCATGCGTGAGGACGACATCCTCGGCATCATGGAATAAGGGAATAGAGGCTTCGCCAAATGTCCATCTGCGGCGTTGCGCGGCGGGATGCGACACTCAACGTACCTTACGGTACGCCTCGTGCCTCATTCCTTGCGCTGCCTGGCAGCTGGAGCATTTTGCTGTGCCTTGGCAAGATTGCTTCTAATAAAAGGATTAACCAATACAAGGAGGAATGAACATGGCAGCAAAGCTCATCAAATTTGACCAGGAGGGGCGCAACGCCATCCTGAAAGGCGTCAACACCCTTGCTGACGCAGTAAAGGTAACTCTCGGCCCCAAAGGCCGCAACGTCATCATTGACAAATCCTACGGTTCGCCGCTCATCACCAAGGACGGCGTCACTGTTGCCAAAGAGATCGAACTCGATGACAAGTTCGAGAACATGGGCGCACAGCTGGTGAAAGAAGTCGCTTCCAAAACGTCCGATGTTGCCGGTGACGGCACCACCACCGCTACCGTGCTTGCCCAGGCAATCTACCGTCAGGGTTCCAAGCTGGTTGCCGCCGGCCACAACCCGATGGAGATCAAGCGCGGCATCGACAAGGCTGTCGAAGCCCTCGTCGCTGAGCTGAAGGCCATTTCCAAGCCGATCAAGCATCACAAGGAGATTGCCCAGGTAGGCACCATCTCCGCCAACAACGACAAGACCATCGGCGACATCATTGCCGAAGCCATGGAGAAAGTCGGCAAGGAAGGCGTCATCACTGTCGAAGAAGCCAAAGCAATGGAGACCACCCTTGACACCGTCGAAGGGATGCAGTTCGATCGCGGTTACCTCTCCCCTTACTTCGTCACCGATCCGGAGCGGATGGAGTGTACGCTGGAGAACGCCAACATCCTTATCCACGACAAGAAGATCTCCAACATGAAAGATCTTCTCCCGGTTCTTGAGCAGACCGCCAAATCAGGCCGTCCGCTGCTCATCATTGCCGAAGATATCGAAGGCGAAGCTCTTGCCACTCTCGTTGTCAACAAGCTCCGCGGCGTGCTCAACATCTGCGCTGTCAAGGCTCCGGGCTTCGGCGACCGCCGCAAGGCAATGCTCGAAGATATCGCCGTTCTCACCGGCGGCACGGTCATCTCCGAAGAAACCGGCTTCAAGCTTGAGAACACCACCTTCGAAATGCTCGGTCAGGCCAAGCGGGTAACTGTCGACAAGGACAACACCACCCTCATCGACGGCTCCGGCAAAGAAGCCGAAATTGCCGGTCGGGTAAAAATGCTCCGCGCCCAGGTCGAAGAGACCACCAGCGATTACGATCGTGAGAAACTGCAGGAGCGTCTTGCCAAGCTTGTCGGCGGCGTCGCTGTCATCAAGGTCGGTGCTGCTACCGAAACTGAAATGAAAGAGAAAAAGGCGCGTGTAGAAGATGCACTGCACGCAACCCGTGCTGCCGTTGATGAAGGTGTTGTTCCTGGCGGCGGCGTAGCCTACATCCGTGCGCTCAAGGCTCTTGACAAGATCAAGCTCGTGCCCGAGCAGCAGTTCGGCGTCAACGTCATCAAGGCTGCCCTCGAGTCGCCAATCCGCCAGATTGCCGAAAATGCCGGCATCGACGCTTCCATCGTTGTCGACAAGGTACGGCGCGGCAAGGATGCCTACGGCTACAATGCTGCTGATGACGAGTACGTTGACATGCTGCTGGCCGGCATCATCGACCCGACCAAAGTTACCCGCTGCGCGCTGCAGAATGCAGCCTCCGTTGCCGGTCTCATGCTGACCACCGAGGCGCTCATCGCCGAGAAGCCGAAAGACGACGGCGGCGGCATGGGTGGCGGTATGCCTGGTGGCATGGGCGGTATGGGCGGCATGGGCGGCATGATGTAAGCTGTCGTTTCAATACTGCTGGATAATAAAAGGGAGTGACCGATTCGGTCGCTCCCTTTTTTTGGCCCCTGGATCTATTCTGACTCCTGTGTGCCGGCTAGCGACTGTATCAATAAGCACGATTTTCAACGACCTGTCAGGCAGTTGCATGAACCGTCCCCCACCCCCAATTTAGAGCACCCCCCTGCCCCGCGTACTATGCTATAATTGTATCAAAGCAGAATGTCCCGGCGCTGTAGCAGCCATCGGGGCTCACGGCGGACCGGGCGGCAAGGAGGTTGGCCATGAGAACGAGCAGACGGATTATGACAAGGGGCATGTATCATGAAGTTCGGGGTACGTTCAGGAACCTTCTCGGCAGGATGCTCAGAAACAGGATGCTCGGCATGAAGGGGATTTGCGAGCGGATGACAGGCAGAACCCAGAGAAAGGTTGGCCGGGTCTACGCTATGTGCGGTTTCTGACGGGATAATGCTACTGCCGAAACGGCAACCGGTAGAAGGTTGACCGGGACGGTTCACGTTGCGCCGCTTCCCCGCTGCAGAAAAGAAGAGGAGTTGACGGCGCAAGAAGAAAGCCCGCCCGCTTGGTAAATCAAGGGGCGGTTTTTTTTGAATGTAAGCTGAACCCCTTCATCCCTGCAGGCCACCCGCGCTGAAAGTTCAGATGGTTAACCAGTAGCAATCAACTAGCAGAATGTCCCTTGCCCCGTCTGGAGAAAGTTGACGTCATTTCATGTCATGCAGCAGAAGCAGCAGGCGCAGGCTGTCTGCGATAGCGCTGGCTACCTGGGTTTTGTAGAAGTCCAGGTAGACTTCGGGGGTGAAGTTCCCCGCTGGTTCACCGAAGGTATTCATGCCGTAACAGCCAAAACCGGTTTTAGGCTCCTGTTCGCACTCCGGGCCTGTCAGTTCATAGCGGCGCCAGAATCCGGTCCAGTCGGAGACGATTTCCTTGCCGTTGTACCTTACGGGCTTGCCGACCCGTGCAGTGGTTCTCTCCGCCGCTGTCTTCAGCATACTCTGCAGGGCATCGAGGGTAAGATCCCGCCGCCCAGCTCTCACGGCATCCAGTTGGACTGTCGCCGGCCGTATGCCGGCAATTGCTTCCGTCGCAAAGGTATCGAACGGGTCTTTGGTGGTGTGATATATCGGCACTGTGTGAGGCGGCGAGCTCATGTCCTGTATATGGTGGGCCAGTCGACCGGCATATTCGTAGGTTTTCCTGGGATCACCACCCCGCGAGTCAAAAAGTTTCTCCGCCAGGCTGGCGAACCTTTTCGTGTTGGCCTTGCGAGCCCCCCACCAGGCACGGCCCAGTCTGGACCCGGGATCGTAAAAGTGCCAGTTGAACAATCTCTGCAAGCTGAGGGTGATGTCATCTTCCCTGCCGGAAGCCGCGATAAACAGACTGGTCAATTCGTCGGTATCCCTGGAATTTGACGGGTAAAGCTCATGGTACAGCCGGACCGCAGTCTTTGACATCTCAAGATGTGCCTGCCGTTCAAAACCCCAGCTGTATGATGCCGCACATGCGAAAAGCGTCAGGCACAGGACGAGGAATCTTTGGCGCATGTTCATTGGCGTACCTGATCTGGTAATTGGCAATATTGTCACGCAGCGGGCCGGCTGGCATGGCAGCTCCGTGAGAAGGACAGAGCACGGCTGCAAGTCTCCCCCCTACACCAGGCCGTACTGCTCCTGAATCGCGGCCGGCGCTTCCTCGAAGCGGAGGAATTCCATGGTGTAGCTGCCGCGCCCCCGGGTGGCGCTGCGCAGCTCGGTCATGTAGCCGAACATCTCGGCCAGCGGCACGGTCGCCCGTACCACCTCGCTGTCGCCGCGCTGCTCCATTCCTTCCACCTGGCCGCGCTTCTGCTGGAGCGTGCCGAGCACCCTGCCCAGGTTCTCCGTCGGCATCTCCAGCTCCAGTGACATGATCGGCTCCAGCAGTAGCGGTCTCCCCTCCCGGGCCGCCAGGACCAGCCCGCGCAGGGCCGCCGCCCTGAGCCCCTGCTCACCGGGCAGACCGGCTTCCAGCGGGATCTCCAGCAACTCCACCTCCAGGTCGGTGAGACGGTAGCCGGTCCGGCAGCCGGACAGGCAGCCCTGCCCCAGGCTTTCCCCGACTGCTGCCAGGAGCTCCGGAGTGAGGGGCGGCGCAGCCGGCGGCAGCACAATGCGCACCCCGCTGCCCCGCGGCAGGGGGGCGAGACGCAGCACGACCTCCGCGGTCTCCATGCGCCGCTCTCCTTGCTGCTGGAACTTTTCCCGCCGCAGCACGTTCTGCCGCAGGGTCTCCCGGTAGACCACCCGCGGCCGGCCGGTCTTCACCTGCAGACCGTACTCGCGGCCGAGCCGGTCGATGACGATCTCCAGATGAAGCTCCCCCATGCCGGTGAGGATCGTCTGGCCGGTCTCCTCATCCTCGTGCACCCGGAAGGTGGGATCTTCCCAGCCGAGTTGCTCCAGGACAAGGGGCAGACGCTCCCGGTCCTCCGCCCTCTTTGCTTCCACCGCCAGCGAAACCACCGGTTCCGGGATGGTGAGCCCGGCAAGCAGCAGCGGCCGGGCCGGCTCGCACAGAGTATCGCCGGTCAGGGTACCCTGGCAGCCCAGGGCGGCAACGATATCGCCGGCCTGCGCCTCGCCGATCTCCTCCCGTCGGTGGGCGTGCATGCGGAACAGACGCCTGATCCGCTCCGGCGACCGCCGGCTGCTGTTGAGCAGCGCCGTCCCGGTATGGAGGGTGCCGCTGTAGATGCGCAGGTAGGTGAGCCGCCGCCCCTCTTCCGCCATCACCTTGAAGGCAAGTGCCCGCAGCGGAGCAGCAGGATCACAGGCCAGCCTCTCCTCTGTGCCGCTATCGGGGTTGTGGCCCAGCAGCGGCGCGGCCTCCAGCGGCGAGGGGAGGTAGAGGCCGACCGCGTCCAGCAGCGGCTGGATCCCCTTGTTGCGCAGCGCCGCCCCCAGCAGCACCGGAAAAAGGACCCCGGCCAGCGTCCCCCGCCGCAGGGCGGTCCGCAGCCGTTCCGCTGCCACCCGTTTGCCGTTCAGGAAGTCGGCCATCACCCCGTCATCGAAGTCGGCAGCCGCCTCGGTCAGCCGCAGCCGCGCCTCCTCCATCTCCCGGGCAGCACCGGGCGGGACCGGCCCTCGCCGCACCGTGCTCCCCAGGTCCGCACTGTCGAAGAGGAGCGCCTCCTCACCGAGCAGGTCGATCACCCCGGCGAAGCTGCCTTCTTCGCCGATGGGTAGCTGGAGCAGCACGGGACGTGCCTTCAACCGGGTCTCCATCTGGCGCAGGGTCTGGCGGTAGTCGGCGCCGGTCCGGTCCATCTTGTTGATCAAGCAGATCCGGGGAACACCGTAGCGGTCCGCCTGACGCCAGACCGATTCGCTCTGGGGCTGGACCCCCTCCACGGCGCTGAAGATTGCCACCGCCCCGTCCAGGACCCGCATGCACCGCTCCACTTCGATGGTGAAGTCGATGTGGCCGGGGGTGTCGATCAGATTGATGCGGAACTCCCCCCAGCGACAGGTAGTAGCGGTGGCGGTGATGGTGATCCCCCGCTCCTGCTCCTGGGGCATCCAGTCCATGACCGCCTGGCCGTTGTGCACTTCCCCCACCTTGTGGGTTTCACCGCTGTAATAGAGGATCCGCTCCGACACGGTCGTCTTGCCGGCATCGATGTGGGAGATGATGCCGATATTGCGGATGGTGCCGAGGCCGTGCTGGGTCATGATGCTGCCCGCTCCTTTCCAGGTAGATGCAAAAACAAGTGTAGCACATTTGCCCGACATGACGAGGAGCCGTTGCCGGCTTTACAAAAAGAGGGAGCGACCGGTCGGCCGCTCCCTCTTTTTGTGTTGTTTGAATTTCTGCTGACTCCTGAATTCTGACTCCTGCCTAGTGTCTTACCCTACAGCGCTTTGTTGATGAGTGCCTCAAGCTGGCTCTTCGGCACAGCGCCGACAACCTGATCAACAATTTTGCCATCCTTGAAAAGTATCACGGTCGGAATGCCGCGCACTCCGTATTTTGCAGGAGTCGACTGACTCTCATCGACATTGACCTTGCCGACTTTTATCTTGCCGGCATACTCGGCGGCGATTGCATCAATGGTCGGCGCTATCGCCTTGCACGGTGCGCACCAGGTTGCCCAGAAATCCACCAGCACCGGCACTGCCGACTGCAGGACTTCAGCCTCAAAGTTACCATCCCCTAAAGTAAGAACATTTTCACTCGCCATCAAATTTCTCCTTTTCCTAGAGTTGTTGCTCAGCAGATGTGGAATAGTTGCTGCCGATCAGTTTACCGGCTGCTGCGCCTGCAGCGGGAGGGAAACAACAAATTTGGATCCTCTGCCGACAGAGCTTTCGACGCTGATGTTGCCGCCGTGCATCAGGATGAACTCGCGCGCATAATACAGCCCGAGTCCAAAGCCGCGCACCTGACCGGTATTGTACGGATCTATCTGGTAGAATTTTTCAAATATCTTCGGGATTTCTTCGGGCGGAATGCCGCAGCCGGTATCGGCAACCGAAATGAGCAGATTTTCTCCTTCCTCATGCAGAGAAATGCTGACTTCGCCCTCTTCACCGGAAAACTTGTAGGCATTATCAATAATCTGCTTCAGGGCAAAAGCGATCTTGTCCTGATCCCCACGAATCTCTGGCGCCCGGTGCAGATCAAGAACTGCTTCGATTGCCGGTTTCAATGCTATTTCGCACGATTCTCCCAGAATCTTGTGAATTACTTTGGCCAGCGAGAAAGATTCACAGCGCAATGCTGCACCGTTGTCCATCATTCTGCTGAATGCCAGCAGATCGGCGACCAGTCTTTCAAGATAGGCAGATTCATCTGAAACAAGACGGACATTCACCTTGAATTCAGGATCATCCCCGGCAAACACGCCGGTGGCAAGATTCTGTAGAAAGAGCGAAATAGCGGTGATGGGGGTGCGGAACTTGTGGGAAATTATGGAGAGAAAATTAGATTTTATCCGGTCGAGTGACTTGAGGTTGGCGATCTCATCTTTCAGTGCTTTTTTGTCCAACGCCTTGTCAACAGCAGTTTTCAGCTGGAGCAGATTAAGCGGTTTGGAAATAAAATCATCGGCATCAGCCTTGAGCGCGTTGAGAATAACGTCTTTTTCGGCTAAACCGGTCATAACGATGACGACAACCGTCGGCTCCTTCTCTTTGATCCGCTTCAGCAACTCGATACCGTCCATACCCGGCATCATGACATCGGTCAGGATTACATCAACTCCGCCCTTGGCGAACAGTGCCAGAGCCGCCTCCCCGCTCCCCGCCTGAAGAAGATGATACCCTTTCAGGGCTCGCGCGCAAAGGTCGCGGATAATATCTTCATCATCGACAATGAGAATGGTCTTCAACGGCTTTTCGTGGCGAAGCTCCAGTTCTGATTTTTGTGTCAATTCAAGCATTCGTGGTATCCAGTCAGGCATTACACTCCAAGGATGGCATACACTCTGTCCAGAGACTGCTGCAGGTTTTCCGGCTGGTTGCCGCCTGCCTGCGCCAGCTCCGGTTTGCCGCCGCCGCTGCCGCCGACAAGAGGTGCAATCTCCCGGATCAGGTCGCCGGCTTTGAAGCGGCCGGTCAGATCTTTCGAGACCGCCACCAGCAGGGTCGCCTTGCCGCCAATATCTGCGCCAAGAGCCAGGATGCCGCTGCCGAGCCTCTCCTTGAGAGAGTCGGCAAGTTCGCGCAGCTGTTTAATATCCTCAACGCAGACAACGGCAGCAAGTACCTTCAGCCCCCCTGCGTCACGCGCAGCGGCAAGCAGATCCGCCGATTTGCCGGCATGTATCTGGGCCTGCAGGATATCCAGTTCCCGCTGCATCTCTTTCTGGCGGGCAAGGAGCCGCTCAACCCTGTCAAGTATACTGCCGCCTTCCGCTTTGACAAGCGCTGCCAGCTGGCGCTGCTCATTTTCCAGCTTCTGTACGAACTGCACGGCACCAGCACCGGTTACCGCCTCGATCCGCCTCACCCCGGCGGCAATGCCGCCTTCGCTGACGATTTTGAAGAAGCCTATGTCCCCGGCAGCGGCAACGTGTGTCCCGCCGCAAAGTTCCTTGCTGACATCACCAACCTGCACCACCCTGACCACGTCGCCGTATTTTTCGCCGAAAAGAGCGGTAGCGCCGCTTGTCATGGCCTCTGCCGCCGCCATCTCCCTGGAATCCACCCGGTCGTTGCTCATCACAAAGCCGTTGACGATGTCCTCAACTCTTCTGATCTCTTCCTGGGTCATGGCCGAGAAGTGGGTGAAGTCGAAGCGGAGCCGCTCCGGCTCGACCAGCGATCCGGCCTGCTTGACATGTTCCCCAAGGACCTGACGCAGTGCCGACTGCAGCAGGTGGGTCGCCGTATGATTACGGGCTGTCGCCAGCCGCTCCGGGGTAGCGACTTTAAGGTCAACGGCATCGCCGCTTCGTATCGTGCCGTCTTCAACTATGCAGCGGTGGACGACAAGATCGGTAAAGGGGCGCAGTGTTGCGGTGACGCGCAGATGCGCCCCGCCGCTGGAAATGGTGCCGATATCTCCGGCCTGGCCGCCTGAAGCCCCGTAAAACGGGGTTGCGTCGGTAACCAGGTCAACAGTGCTGCCGGCGGCAGCCTCGGCAACAGAAACCCCTTGTATCAGCAGGGCTTTCACAACCCCATAATCGCTATGATGCCCGTAGCCGGTAAACTGGCTCCTTACCCCTTCATTGTGGAGCTGCTTGAAGATCTCGGCAATCCCTTCCTCGCCGGAGCCCTTCCAGTGCTCCCGTGCCTGAGCGCGCTGCCGCTCCATGCAAAGCTCGAAACCGGCCTCATCGATAGTCATCTCTTCGGCGGCCATGATGTCTGCGGTAAGATCCAGAGGAAAGCCGTAGGTATCGTAGAGACGGAAGACCGCATCGCCCGGCAGGCAGTTTTTGCCGCTGCTCTTCAGCACGGCAATATCCTCATTAAGAATGGCAAGCCCGCGGTCAAGGGTTTCGGCAAAGCGCTCCTCTTCGGCACGGATCACCTTCTTGACATACTCCTCCCGCTCCAGCAGTTCGGGGAAAGCTTCGCCCATGATGGCATTCACCGCATCTACCGCACGGAAC
Source organism: Deltaproteobacteria bacterium (assembly GCA_017861215.1). Classification (GTDB taxonomy): domain Bacteria; phylum Desulfobacterota; class Desulfuromonadia; order Geobacterales; family DSM-12255; genus VEOV01. Next base: position 10,244 of record JAGFXN010000018.1, read on the forward strand.
AGCACCGGTTCGGCAAAGCCGAGCATCTTGGCATGGCGGGCGGCGCGGCGCATGATGCGGCGCAGCACGTAGCCGCGCCCTTCATTGGACGGCAGGACACCGTCGCAGATCAGGAAGGTCACCGCCCGGGAGTGGTCGGCGATGACGCGCATCGAGACGTCATCCTTCTCGTTCTGGCGGTACTCTTTACCAGCGAGCTTGGCAATGAACTGGATGATCCCCTGCAGCAGGTCGGTATCGTAGTTTGATTTCATCCCCTGCATGACAGTGCAGATCCGCTCCAGCCCCATGCCGGTATCAACAGCCGGCTTGGGGAGCGGGGTCAGTTTGCCGTCGGCAGTACGGTTGAACTGCATGAAGACATTGTTCCAGATTTCCATGTAGCGGTCGCAGTCGCAGCCGACAGCACAGTCGGGTCTGCCGCAGCCCACAGACGGACCGTTGTCCCAGAAAATCTCCGTGCAGGGGCCGCAGGGACCGGTATCGCCCATGGACCAGAAATTGTCTTTTTCGCCGAAGCGATAGATCCGTTCGCGCGGCACCCCTTCCTGTTCGTGCCAGATAGCAGCCGCCTCATCATCGTCAGTAAAGACCGTGACGTAGAGACGCTCTTTGTCGAGCTGCAGCTCTTCGGTGAGAAAGCGCCAGGCAAAGGCAATCGCCTCCTTCTTGAAATAATCGCCGAAAGAGAAATTGCCGAGCATTTCGAAAAAGGTGTGATGCCGCGCCGTCCGGCCGACATTCTCCAGATCGTTGTGCTTGCCGCCTGCCCGGACGCACTTCTGCGAACTGGCGGCCCTGACGTAGTCACGCTTTTCCATGCCGAGGAAACAATCCTTGAACTGGTTCATCCCCGCATTGGTAAAAAGCAGCGTCGGATCGTTGTGCGGCACAAGTCCGGAACTCGCCACAACGGTATGGCCGTTCTGCTCGAAATAACTGAGAAATTTTGCGCGAAGATCTTTGCCGGTCATCGGTCACACCCCGTATCCTGATTTCTGAAACCACTCGTTCAGCAACCATAACTATCTGATTTATATGGATTAATTCTTCCTTAAAATCGCCTGATGCGAAGCGAAAATGTACCAGAAATCGTTACAGTTTGGTAGCACTATTTCAGCTGGTTATATTTTTAAAAAGGCAACTGGCAATTGTCTATTGCATGGCTATTACCTTTGCCGTCCGTTTCCATGGCTAAGCGGCAACGAGGTGCCTGGATGGAACGGACCCATGTTCGTTTTTTGGAGGTTATTGCTCCTTTTGCTTTGGGATCTATTGGGGAAAGAACCCTAGAATAAAGGCACTGGCAGTATTTTCAAACTTTCACGACAGGTTGTTCTTATTAAAATAATGCATTGCACCCCTTCTACAAAAACAATACTATAAAAAGCGATGAACTATTATGGCTCAGACGTGGTCAAGT
>JAGFXN010000019.1 GCA_017861215.1 Deltaproteobacteria bacterium
AGAAAGTCAGAAAGTCAGGTTGAAGGTTGAAGGTTGAAGGGAAAAGGGAAAAGAAAAAGCTACTCTTCCTGAACGAGTAGCTATTCCGGTTTCGCCTTCACATTTCTTCAGCCTGCAGCAAACGACCCGCTTCCCTATTGTTGCTACATCGAATCCCTTCATCCTTCAGTCTTCAGTCTTCAGTCTTCAACCTGCTTTCAGGCTCTTCCAGGCTGATCCGGCCGATCTTGCCGGCGCGCAGCTCGCGCAGCAGCGCCTCTGCCGCCTTGTGCTGGTCCACTACTCCGCCGGTGGCCAGAAGTCCGCGCCGGCGGCCGACCGCCTCGATCAGGTCGTAGGGTGATTCGGGCAGCTCCGTCAGGGCGTAGCGCTCCTGCAGCAGAGCGGGATAGCGCTTGAGCAGGTATTCGCCGGCAAACAGGCCGACTTCCGTATAATCCATGGCATTGTCGCCGATGGCGCCGCTTGCTGCCAGACGGTAGGCCCCCTCCTGGTCGCTCATGTCCGGCCAGAGGACCCCCGGCGTATCGGAAAGCACGACGCCGTTGTGCAGGTCGATCCGCTGGGTGGTGGTGGTCACCGCCGGCCGGTCGCCCACCTTTGCCATGCTTTTCCCCGCCAGGGTATTGATCAGGGTGGATTTCCCCACGTTGGGAATCCCCACCACCATGGTACGCACCGGCAGGCCGGGCTTGCCCCGCTTCGGCGCCAGCAGCTGACAGAGCCGGATCAGGGGTTTCGTGTCGGCATGCTTTTTTGCCGACATGGGCAGAGCCCGCATCCCCGACTGTTTTTCGAAATCCCGCACCCATGCCTTGGTAACGGCCGGATCGGCCAGATCGTGCTTGTTCAGCACCTTGATCCAGGGCTTGTTCCAGCGTATCGCCGCCAGCTTGTGGTTGGCGCTGGAATACGGCAGGCGGGCGTCCAGCACCTCGATCACCACGTCCACCTTTTTGATCAGCTCCTGTATCTCCTCCAGGGCCTTGCCCATATGTCCGGGGTACCAGCGAATCGTCATAAATTTCCTATGATCAGGTTAATGGGTTGAAGGTTGAAAACTGAAAACTGAAGACTGAAGGCTGAAGGATGTAAGGCATTAAAAATCTCTGTCTCCTGTCTCCAGCCTGAACAACCTTACCTGCGGTTTCCCAGCAGGCGCAGCAGCATGAGAAACAGGTTGATAAAGTCGAGATAAAGGGTAAGGGCGCCAAGGATCGCCGGTTTGCGCCCTTCGGCGCCGGCCGCTGCCAGCGCCTTGATCTTCCAGGTGTCATAGGCGGTCAGCCCGGTGAAGACGATGACCCCCGCGGCAGAGATTATCCAGGAAGCGGCGCTGCTTTGCAGGAAGATATTGACCACCGAGGCGATCACCACGCCGATCAGTCCCATGAAGAGGAAGCTCCCCCAGCCGGTCAGGTCGCGCCTGGTCAGGTAGCCGTACGCGCTCATGGTGCCGAAGGTGGCAGCAGTGATGACAAAGGTGGAGCCGATCGATTCGGCGGTGTAGACGGCGAAGATGACGGCCATGGTAATGCCGTTCAGCGCGGCGTAGCTGATGAACAGCAGCGACGCGACAGAAGCGCTGAGCCTGTTGATGGCACCGGAGATGGCGAACACCAGGGCAAGTTCACCGAGGATCAGACCGTAGAAAACCAGACGGTTGCCGAAAACGGCATTGATCAGGGCCGGCGAGGAGACGGTGACCATGGCGACGAGCGCGGTAACCAGCAGGCCGCCCCCCATCCAGGCGTACACCTGCCTGATAAGAGCATTCTGGGCGATGACGATCTGGTCGGCGCTGCGGGGGTAGCTTAGGTTGAACTGATCCATGAGAGTGCTCCTTTGACTATGAGACAATTTGTAACGGTGTGCTTTGCCTGTCCAAATGTCAAGCATGCAATCGCAGAAAAGCCCCGGCAGTCTGCCTCAGGGTGCAGATCCGGCGCCGGCCGGTGCACCCTTTGAGTAGTAACGCGCCGCTTCCGGGATCAGCCGCCTGATGTTGTCGATCCGCGTCGCATCCGAGGGGTGGGTGCTGAGGAACTCCGGCGGACTCTGCCCCCCTTTCTGCGCCGCCATCCGCTGCCAGAAAGGTATGGCCTCCTGCGGATCATAGCCGGCCATGGCCATAAAGATCAGACCCAGACGGTCGGCTTCACTCTCCTGCAGCCGGCTGTAGGGCATGAGGGCGCCATACTTCACCCCGGCGCCATACATTGTCATCCAGAGCTGCTGCGTCGCCTCAGGCCTGGCTGCCAACGCTTCGCCAAGGGCCATCCCGCCGAACTGGGTCAGCAGCTCCTGGCTCATCCGCTCGTTGCCGTGCTGGGCAACGGCATGGGCAATCTCGTGCCCCATCACCACCGCCAGGCCGGCATCACCTCTGGTCAACGGCAGGATGCCGGAGTAGACCACGACTTTGCCGCCGGGCATACACCAGGCATTGACCTGTTTATCCTCCACCAGGTTGAACTCCCACCGGTAACCGGCCAGAAGACTGCTCTTGCCGCCGGCGGCGAAATAGCGCTCCACCGCGTCCTGGACTCTGGCGCCGACCCGCTTGACCATGGCGGTCTGCTCTTTGTTGGCGCTCAGCGTATGCTCCTTGAGAAATGTGTCGTACTGCTGATAACTCATGGACATCATCGAGTTGCCGGGTATCAGGTTCAGCTGGGAGCGCCCGGTTATCGGCACCGTGCTGCAGGCGGTCAGAGCCAGCAGGGCAGACGCTGTCAGAAAGGAACGTAGGCACATGATCGGTAACCTCCATTGACTGTTCAGAAGAAAAGGCAGTAAACTTTTTTTTAATCTTACCGCAAAAGCCTCTGCCGGTGGCAAAGATTTTTTATCCGATCCCCGGCGCAACGCGCCCGCTTTCCCCGCCGGCAGCGCCCAGACAGAGCGCCGCATAGATGCGGGCAGCCGTCACCACTTCGGCAAACAGCACCTGCTCATCAGGAGTGTGGGCCGTTTCCAGGGAGCCGGGTCCGAGAATGAGAGGCTTTACCCCGGCCGCAAAAAAGAGGTTGCCGTCGGAATGGGAGCGGAAGGCATCCAGGCGCAGCGGCACCCCGAGGCGTGGACAGGTCTCCCGCAATACCTGCGCCAGCAGATTGTCGTCCGGGAGGCTGTAGCCGCGGGAAGCAAAATCGAAATCAACTCTCAGGTTGAGCCCGGGAATGAACTGGTCGGCATGAGCAACGATGCGGCGGATCTCCTCCTGCAGGGCAAACGGGTCTTTGTCCGGGGGAAGGTGCAGATCGATCCAGGTCTCGCAGCGGTCGGGGACAACAAAACCGGCCCGTGACGAGCGCATCTCGCGGATCGAATAGACGATCTCCGCACTCTGCCGCTCGAACAGCGGATCGTTCCCCAGCAGCAGCAGCACCCTGAGCATCGACTCCACCGCGTTATGTCCCAGTTCGGGCAGGGAGGAGTGGCTGCGGATACCGTGGGTGACGAAACCGGCCTCCAGATAGCCGTAGTGGGCGAAGCAGGCCGCCAGGCCGGTCGGCTCGCCGATGACCACCCAGGGGGGGGCAGCAGACTCGAGGAAAGTAGCGCTGCCGTCACCGTTCTCCTCCTCCCCCACCACCAGCAGCAGACCGACCGGCGGCCGTTCCGCCGCGGCAAGGCCTTCTGCGAGAGCGAGCCAGGCCTCCACCATGGCAGCGCAGCCCCCCTTCATGTCGGCGCTCCCCAGACCGCGAATGATGCCGTGCTCCTCTTCCGGCCCGAAGCTCTCCAGGTCCCAGGCCGGCACGGTATCCACATGGCCGACCAGATAGAGCTGCGGCTCCCCTTGCCCCATGGTGACGCGGAGATTATAGCGCTCCTCTTCCGCAACTTCCTGCCGCTCCACAACAAAGCCGGCGCGGGAGAGGTACGCCTCCAGGTAAAGCTGCAGATCCTCTTCCTTGCCCGACGGCGAGTAAATAGCAAGCATCTCAAGCAATGATCGCTGTAGTCGCTCGGGGTTGATGGCCGCCAGGACTCTGTCCAGAGGGCTGTTCATGATTTTTTCGGATGTTTCTTTTTCGTTTTGCGCGTCAGGTTGAGGGACATATAGACATGCTCCTGGATATCGCCAAACCCCTGCTTTTTGAAGAAACGGATGGCCGGCTCATTGTCGGCCGCGGTATCGATCATGATCATCCGCACCCCCTGCTCCTTCATGCGCCGCTTGATCTCCTTGAACAGCCCGCTCCCCACTCCACCCTGCTGGATATTGCTGCGCACCCCCAGCCAGACCAGATAGCCGTATTTCCAGGGGGAGTTGTGCTTCGTCACCGTCGTCCCGAGGGAAAAGCCGAGGATTTTCCCCCCTGCTTCCGCCACCAGGCAGAGTTCGTTGTCGGAATTGAAGAGGGTGGTGATTTCGTATTCATCCCAGGTCCGGTAGAGGCTCTGGGAATACTCGGCAGTAAAGACCTCTTCGCCGATATGAAAGACTTCGGAAAAATCATCGATGGTCATCTCCCGGATGCGCAGGGTTTCTTCCGCGTCTGCCTGTCTGTCTGTCATTTTATGACTCCGTTTGCAAGGAAATCGCCTTTTCTGTTAGTATACCGCAAATTGGTTAAAATGCTCGGCACCTAAGTTCTGTCAGGCTGAGTCAACCGGTCGCGGCGGCAGGCATCCTGAAAGAGGCAGTCCGGCAAGAAAGCCGTTGTCGCCAGGCGGACTGGCGTGGTATAAAGGAAAGACAGCACAACCACAGGGACTGCCCCTGTGGTTTTTGTTTGCCAAGGAGTCTGCTCAATGTCTTTTGAATCTCTCGGCCTGCGCGCCGAACTGCTGAGCGCGCTTGCCGCCCAGGGCTTTACCACACCGACCCCCATTCAGAGCGGGGCGATACCGCTGATTTTCTCGGGGTGCGATCTGCTGGCGGGAGCCCAGACCGGCACCGGCAAGACGGCGGCGTTTGCCCTCCCCATCGTGCAGCAGCTCAGTGGGAAAACCCCGGCGGAAAAACGGCGCAAGCCGCGGGCGCTGGTGCTGGTGCCGACCCGCGAGCTGGCCGCCCAGGTCAGTGAACATACCAATACTTACGCCCGGCGCCTGTCGCTCCGTTCGACCATGATCTACGGCGGAGTGAATATCCAGGCGCAGATCGAGCGGCTGCATCGCGGCGTCGATATCGTCGTCGCCACCCCCGGACGGCTGCTGGATCACGCCGAACGGGGCACCATAGACCTCTCCCGCATCGAGTTCCTCGTGCTGGACGAAGCCGACCGGATGCTCGATCTCGGCTTTATCGACGAAATTCTCAAGGTGGCGGAATATCTGCCGGCCAAACGCCAGACCCTGCTCTTTTCGGCCACCTACTCCCCGAGCATCAAGCAGCTCGCCGACGAACTGCTCAAGCAGCCGCAGCACATCGAAGTGGCGCGGCGCAAGATCACCGCCGATGCGGTGGCCCAGGCGATCTCCGAGGTGGACAAAAGCCGCAAGCGGGAAATGCTCTCCTTCCTGATCCGCAAGGGAGGGTGGAAGCAGGTGCTGGTCTTTGCCCGCACCCGCTACGGCGCGGACAAGCTGACCGAAGAGCTGCTGCACGACAACATAAGTGCGGCGGCCATTCACAGCAACAAGAGCCAGTCGATCCGGACCCGCACCCTGGCGGAGTTCAAACAGGGGGTCTGGCGCGTGCTGGTGGCAACCGATGTGGCGGCCCGCGGTCTGGACATCGAGCGGCTGCCCCACGTGGTGAATTACGATCTGCCCCAGGTTCCCGAAGACTATGTGCATCGCATCGGCCGCACCGGCCGGGCGGGAGAGGACGGGGTGGCGATCTCCCTGGTCTCTCCGGAAGAGAAGTCGCTGCTCATGGCCATCGAGAAGCTGCTCACCTATGCCATCCCGCAGCAGACGCTGGCCGAGTTTCCGCAGTACGCATCCAGGCGCAGCGGCAAGATCAGGGAAAGCAAACAGGCCAGGGGAGAAGCAAAGGCAGGTAAAATCAAGGAAAAGGCAGAGCAGGCTGCCGTCAAGGCCACGGCTGCCCGCCGGAAGAAGGCCATGGAAGAACGGCCCGTCCCAAAGCTCGGTCGCCGCAAAAGCAGGACGAAATTCTGATTCCAGAGCTGGAATCGGCAGTTGGGAGCTGCCGAAATGAGAGCCTCAGGGCTGTTTCGTTGCAATTCTTCGCGAAATCGAGCGGCAACAGCCGATACTATCTGAGCCCGCAGGGCGAGAACGTACACAGTACCTTTGGCGGCTGTAGCGAAATAAGCTGAGAATTGCAGAAACAGGCCGTCAGCTCGAATGCAGGCAGCTCCCAACTGCCGACGCCTTGAACCACCGGAGCTGCGCACATGCCTGAAGCAGAGCACCCTTTTCAGACCCTGACCCCCGGACGTATCATGGATGCCGTCGAAAGCCAGGGGTTCAGCTGCGACTGCCGCACCTTCGGCCTGAACAGCTATGAGAACCGGGTCTATCAGGTGGGGGTTGACGACGGCCCGCCCCTGATCGCCAAATTCTACCGCCCCGGTCGCTGGAGCGATGAGCAGATTCTGGAGGAGCACCGCTTCTGTTTCGATTTGCAGGAGCATGAACTGCCGGTCGTGGCGCCATGGGTCAACAGTGCCGGGGAGAGTCTCTTCCGTCACGGCATGTTCAGTTTTGCCCTCTATCCCCGCCAGGGGGGGCACGCTCCCGAGTTTGACAATCTTGACAACCTCCTCATCCTCGGCCGGGTGCTCGGCCGGATCCATGCCATCGGTGCGGTACGGCCGTTTGTCCACCGCCCCGTGCTTGACAGCCGGAGCTTCGGCTATGAAAGCGTCGCACTGATCAAGGAACAGTTCATCCCGGCAGAGTATCTGGAGAGCTACAGCGTTGTCACCGACCAGCTGCTGACCGCCATCGACACCATCCTGGCCGACGCCGGCGCCATCCGTCAGATCCGTGCCCATGGCGACTGTCATGCCGGCAACATCCTCTGGCGGGACGGCGCACCTCATTTCGTCGATTTCGACGATGCCCGCACGGCTCCGGCAGTTCAGGACTTGTGGATGATGCTCTCGGGAGAGCGGCCCCGCCAGACTGCCCAGCTGGCGGAACTGGTCGAAGGCTACCGCGAGTTCTATGACTTCAATCCCCGCGAACTCCAGCTGATCGGCGCCCTGCGCGCTCTGCGGATGCTCCACTACAGCGCCTGGCTTGCCCGCCGCTGGGAGGACCCGATCTTTCCCCGCACCTTTCCCTGGTTCAACACCATCCGCTACTGGGGTGAACAGATTCTGGAGCTGCGCGAGCAGCTGGCAGCCTTGAGCGAGCCGCCGCTGGAACTGCCGTAACGGGCCGGTTCATCCCCGAGGGGGTGTGTTTTATAACTTATCGGAATTAATAGGCTTTATCCGAGTGTGAACCACATTTTGCTTGACGGGGAAAGTTCCTTCACGTACGGTACGGACAGAAACAGATACAATTCCATCAGTAGCGTGCGTGCTGCGGATAACGACAATACTAAACCACTCGCGAGGGTGGGACGGAAAACCCACGGGTCTTACAGAGACAGCCGGGTCGCCGATTTATCTTTACTGGTAATAAAGCGATCCGGCTGTCTTTTTCGTAGTGCGCAGTCAAAAACAGGAGATGCACCATGATCAGCAACCTGAAAATCAAGAACATAGCCATACTCATCGAATTCATTGCCGGCGCAGGACTGGCGATCCTGTTCCACTGGGTCCTGAAAATGCCCCAGGCCGCGTACACCATCTTCGGGATCGGCATCCTGCTGTCGCTGGTCACCTATCTGCTGCGCGAAGAGCTGGAACAGACGCGGGAAAAGCTTGTGGAACAGTATCAGCAGTCCCACGAGTTGACCTTTGCCATGGCGCAGATCAGTGATCCGGAATGTCACGCCAAAGCCAATGAGCTGCTGGCCGGTACCAAGCGCACCCTCGCCCTGCTCCAGCAGGGTTTCATCCCGCTGGACGAGACCGAGTTCTACCTGGAAGGGGCAAAGTCCACCGACCAGACGCTGCGCCAGATCAGGGCGGTCGATCCGATGACGTCCGGCTGGCTGAGCAGGGGTGCGCTGATTAATTTCTACCAGGCCAACCTGCGGGCCATCGAGAGGGGTGTCCGGATCACCCGTGTGTTCGTCATCAACCGGCCGGAACTGCCTGATCAGGAGGTGCAGAAAGTACTGCTCGGGCAGCTGCGCGACGGCATCGACGTGCGCATTGCCTTCCGTGACGAAACCCCTGCAGCCAGCAACATCAGCGGTCATAATACTGCGACCTCGTGTGATTTTGCCATCTACGACGACCGGATAACGACGGATGTCTTTCCGCAGAGCGGCAAGTTCTATGGACGCAAAACCGGGGTGGCAGGTGAAATCGCAAAGTATCTGCATCTCTACGATCTGATAGAGCACAGCGCGCATGCTGTCACCGAACAGGACGAACAGATTGTACTTACCAACGAAGCGCTGGCCCTGGCGAATGGTGCGATCTCTACGGAGCCTCTCCCGGAGCCTTCCCCGGAACTTTCCCTGCTTCAAAACCAGCCGTTGCCGGGGTGAACAGGTCCTGGAGCTGAACGAGCCGCCGCTGTGGCTGAAAGGCAGCATCAGAAAGCAGCTGGCCATCGGCAGACCCAAAATTATCCGAAAAGGGATTTGACAGATTACTGAATTAGGAGCTAGGATTCCTGGCTGGTAACAGTATCAGCTGCAAAGACATCATTCTTGTAACGAAAGGAGCCGCCATGAAACAGATTTTCTTTACCCTGTTCCTCTGCCTGCTGTGCACCGCATCCGCCCATGCCGCCCTGAAGGTCATTGGCAGCGGAGACAACAAGCAGCTGGATCCTGCCGGCTTTCCGCCGGTGATGAAGTCGTCCTATCAGCTGATGCAGACAAAGTGTACCTCGTGCCATACGCTGGATAGAGTTGTCAGTGCCCTGCAGACGGGAATCGCTCCCACGACCCTGCTGGAGTTCAACAAAAAAACCGCCAGAGACCACTGCATGAAAATGGCGCGCAAGCCGCATGCAAACATTTCCCAGCAGGATGCAAAGACAATCACCGAGCTTCTCTATTACCTCATTGATGAAGCGGCAAAAAAATAAATCTGCCCAGCCCGTTCCGGAAGGCGGCAGCCGCCCTGCCTGACCACCGGGGCAGTGTCTCCCCATCCGCCCTCATGGCATCGTGACAGCCGGAAGTCCTGGGCGTCCCACCGCCGGGGTCTCTCCGGGGACATTGTTTATTTGTCAACCAGCCGAGGAGTCAGCGATCAGATAAAGAATGTCCCCTGAATCCTTTGTTCCACACGGGTCGGTGCATGCTAACTGTCATTTACATCGCAATTGTTATTCTGCTTGTCATCGCCAACGGATTCTTCGTCGCCTCCGAGTTTGCGCTGGTAGCGGTGCGCCGTTCACGCATCGAAGTACTGGCGGAGAATGGCAATGGTCGCGCCCGGGTGCTGCTCGATTTGATCGACAACCTGAATGCGTACATCTCCGCCACGCAACTCGGCATCACCATGGCCTCGCTGGGTTTGGGCTGGATTGGTGAGCCCGCCTTTGCCGGACTGCTGGCAGCCCCTCTCCGGGGACACGTCTCTGATGCAATGCGACACACCATTGCCTTTGCCCTTGCGTTTACGGCAATTACGTTCCTGCATATCGTGCTGGGCGAACTGGCGCCCAAAACCCTGGCTCTTGAGCGGACAGAAAGGGTCGCGCTGGCTATTGCCCGGCCGATGCGGGCATTCCACAAACTGCTCCGCTGGCCGATCCGTCTTTTGGACTGGGCCGGTACGCGCACCGTGCGGCTTTTAGGCCTTCATCCCTCACTCAGTCATGATTCCGAGTACACGTCGGACGAGTTGCGGCACCTGATCGATGTTTCCCGGATCAGCGGCAGCATCGAAGCGGATAAGCAGAAGCTGCTGCAGGGAGTGTTCGAGTTTTCCGATACCGAAGTCAGTGAGGTCATGGTGCCGCGCAGCGCGGTCAAGGCATTGCCGCTAACGGCGACATTTGAAATGACCAAAAAGACGTTCCGCACCCTGGGCTATTCGCGCCTGCCGGTGTACCGGGACCAGCTCGACAGTATCGTTGGTGTCGTCTACCGCAGAGACCTGGAGCCGTATCTTGCACAGCCGCATGCTGAAGACTTTAACCTTGAAATGCTGCTGCACGCGCCGAAGTTTATTCCGGCCACCGCACAACTCAGTGTCGCACTCAGGCAGATGCAGGCGTCCCGGATCCACCTCGCCTTTGTCGTGGACGAATATGGCGGCCTCGAAGGTATTATCACGCTTGAAGATCTGCTGGAAGAGATTGTCGGCGAAATTGTCGATGAGTTTGACATGGAAGAGCCGGTACAGATTGAGGCGGATAACGGCACCTACCTGCTGGATGGCATGCTTACCATAAGGGAAGCCAACAACCGTCTGGACCTGCAGCTGCCGGAGGATGATGCCTATGCGACGGTGGCCGGATTTATGCTCGCCCGGGCCGGCAGCATGATGAGCGTGGGAGATTCAATCGACTACAACGGCGCACTTTTTTCCGTCGAGAGCATGGACCGGCGGCGCATTCGCCGGGTACGTTTTACGCCGGGAAAGACGGCAAGTAATGATGTACCATCACCCTGACCAGACTGCCCATGAGCGAAGCTCCGGGAGCGATTGCCAAGGGTCTCTCCGGAGACATCCTTGCTGTGGCATCGGGGTTATACCGATTTCAGATCAAAGATGAAATCAAGGCGGCGAGGATTGAGGCAACGAGAGCGTACAGATAGTAAGCTGAGGAGCCGAATACGAGCCAACGAAGATAGCGCTTCGATTTGGAATTGGCATCAGAGCTTATCGACCTTGTACCCCTTCTTTTTCAACGTCTCGATTATGCCGTCCGGGCCCACCAGATGGGCGGCGCCGACCAGGATGAATTCCGTCCGCGGAGTCTTTTGATAGGCATCGATCAAGGGCAGCCAGTTCCTGTTACGGTCAGTGACCAGTTTCCGGTAGAGCTTCGGCTGGCGGGTTTTCAGCTTAACAAGCAGCAGCTCAGCCAGCTTCCCGGCATCGCCTGTGCGCCAGGCATTGGCAAGGCTCTCGAAGTCCTGCCTGATCGTCCTCATCTCCATGAGCGAATACGAGACAAATTCGTCTTCAGTGCCGTCCGCCATGGAGAGGAGGTAATCGATCTGCTCCTCAACCGTCTCGAGTCCCTGCACGACCTTCCTGTCTTTATGCGCCGCTTCATAGAAGAACTGGTCGACACCCTGCCGGCTGACACCCAGCTTCTCAAGCTCCAGCAGCATCAGCGCTGTCAGCAGCATTGACGGTTTCAGCCGGCTGTATGCCTGCAGCGGGACCGCGTTGGCGTCACAATACGCCTTGAGCTCGCCATACGCCCTGGCGGACAAATGCCTGTCAATGGTGCTGCCGTCGGCATACACGGCTTTTGCCAGCAGCAGCTGCTGCGTCGCCGGCTCCTGGAGTGTGCCGATGTCGGTCTCGAAAACCACGATTTCAGATGCCTGGTACGCCCGGTCGAATTCAGGCGGCAGAGGATAATCCGCAGCACGCAGCATATGGAAGGTGCCGCCCAGATAGATGACGGCATTGTCCTTTTGCGCTTTCCAGACCGACGATTCAGC
>JAGFXN010000170.1 GCA_017861215.1 Deltaproteobacteria bacterium
AAGAGCGCCGTAGACAGATAGCGTTCCGCCCCGTCAGGCAGGATGACAACGATGGTCTTGCCGGCGAATTCGTCCAGATTGGCAAGCCGTACTGCGGCAGCCACTGCCGCGCCGCAGGAAATCCCCACCAGCAGACCTTCCTCTTGGGCAAGCCGTTTGGCAAACTCGATTGCCTCGTCGCTGGTGACCTGCTCAACCCGGTCGACTACGGAGAGGTCGAGCGTGTCGGGAATGAAACCGGCGCCGATTCCCTGGATTTTGTGCGGGCCGGGCTTGAGCGGCTCTCCGGCCAGCTTCTGGCTGATGACCGGGCTCTCCTTCGGTTCGACCGCCACAGAAATGATCTTTTTGCCTTTAGTATTTTTGATGTAGCGGGAAATGCCGCTGATGGTGCCGCCGGTGCCGACACCCGACACAAGAATATCGATGCCGCCATCGGTGTCGTTCCAGATTTCCGGGCCGGTGGTCTTTTCGTGGATCGCCGGGTTGGCCGGGTTCTTGAACTGCTGCGGCAGAAACCAGCGTGCCGGATCGGTTGCGGCAATCTCTTCGGCTTTGGTGATCGCCCCTTTCATCCCTTCGGCGCCGGGGGTGAGGATGAGGTTGGCGCCCAGGGCCGCCAGCACGCGCCGCCGCTCGATGCTCATGGTTTCCGGCATGGTCAGGGTCAGGCGGTAGCCGCGGGCGGCGGCCACGTAGGCCAGGGCGATGCCGGTATTGCCGCTGGTCGGCTCGATGATCTCCACCCCCGGTTTGAGAATGCCGCGCTCTTCTGCATCCCAGATCATGTTGGCGCCGATGCGGCATTTGACCGAGTAGGCCGGGTTGCGTGCCTCGACCTTGGCAAGTACCGTTGCTTTTGCTCCTTTGGTTATGTGGTTCAGCTTGACCAAGGGAGTGTTGCCGATCGATTGTGAATTGTCTGCGTAGATTCTGCTCATTTCCAGTCTCCTTTTTCTTTTTAGTTATTGTTTATATCTATATGTCTATATTTCATGTAGACTAATCCGGCAAATTTTTTTGCCGCGGCAGATGAGACCTAAATAGCGAAATCCATCATTTGCGTTCTTTTCTGTCGTTCGAATTCGCTTTTCTGAAGCATATCCGCCAGCGTAACATTGTCAAGGACAGCAGATACTGCAGAGGCGACATCAGACATTACCAGTTTGATGCCGCAGGTATCTTCATCGAGGCACTCGGGACAGGAGGCTTGCTGGGTCTCGCTGAGGCACTGTACCGGGGCCAGATCTCCTTCAAAGGAGCGGACAATGGCGCCGATGGTGAGGGCCGCCGGGCTCTTTGCCAGGGAGTAGCCGCCACCGGGGCCTTTGCGGCTGGAGAGAATGCCGTTGTTCTTCAGTGTCAGGAGGATTGCTTCGAGAAACTTCTTCGGGATCCCTTCCGCCTGGGCTATATCGGCAATGAGGAACGAATCCTTGCCGGTAGTTCTTGCCATGTAGCCGAGGGCTTTCAGCCCGTATTTGCTGCGCATCGAGATCATATGTAATCCATAAAGCCTATAGTTTAATTCGATATTAGTCCGGTCAACGCCCCCTGTCAAGCATAAATTTCCGCAAAAAATCAGCGCCAGTTTCCGGCGCCTCTTTTTTATTGCCCTTTTTCCGCATAGATGGCATTATCGATGTGCGGCGAAGAGTTCTCTTCGCCGTTATTTTGTTCAGACTGAAACGGCTTCCGGAACTGCCGAAATGCCGCTGCCAGGCTTAAAGGAAGAAGATTGTGGAAAAGCATAACCAGCAGGAAATAGAACGCCGCCGCACCTTTGCCATTATCAGTCACCCCGATGCGGGCAAGACGACCATTACCGAAAAACTGCTCCTTTTCGGCGGCGCAATTCAGCAGGCGGGCGAGGTCCGAGCCCGCAAGTCCGCCCGCCATGCCACCTCCGACTGGATGGAGATGGAGAAACAGCGCGGCATCTCCGTCACCTCTTCCGTGATGAAGTTCACCTACGGTGACCATGAGGTCAATCTCCTCGACACTCCCGGCCACAACGATTTTTCCGAAGACACCTACCGGGTGCTGACCGCCGTCGACTCGGTGCTGATGGTGATCGATTCGGTCAAAGGGGTGGAAACCCAGACAAAGAAGCTTCTCGAAGTCTGCCGGCTGCGGCATACGCCGATCATGACCTTCATCAACAAGCTCGACCGCGAGGGGCGTGAGCCAATTGACCTCCTTGACGAGATCGAGAGCCTGCTGAAAATCCAGTGTGCGCCGATCACCTGGCCGATAGGGATGGGGAAGCGCTTCCGCGGCACCTATCATCTCTACACCAAAGAGGTGACTTTCTTCGATCCCGCAGCCGACCGCGGCACCGGCGAGATAATCACCGTCAAGGGGCTTGATGATCCCCGTCTTGACGAGCTGCTCGGCAGTCAGGTAGTTGAGCTGCGCCATGATATCGAGCTGCTGGAAGGGGCGGCACACCCGTTTGACAAGGCAGCGTACCTTGCCGGCACCCAGACGCCGGTATTCTTCGGCAGCGCCATCAACACCTTCGGCGTGCAGCAGCTGCTCGACACCTTCGTGGCCGAGGCGCCCGCGCCGCTTCCCAGGGAGACCGTCAGCCGCATGGTCTCCCCCTTCGAAGAGCCGTTCACCGGCTTTGTCTTCAAGATCCAGGCGAACATGGATCCGGCGCACCGCGACAGGATCGCCTTTTTCCGCATCTGTTCCGGCAGGTTCACCCGCGGCATGAAGGTAAAGCATCTCCGCCTCGGCCGCGATATGCAGATAGCCAATGCCACCATCTTCATGGCCCAGGACCGCACCAACGTCGAGGAGGCGTTCCCTGGCGACATCATCGGTATTCACAACCACGGCACCATCAAGATCGGCGATACTTTCACCCAGGGTGAAGACCTCAAGTACACCGGCATACCCAACTTTGCGCCGGAGCACTTCCGCAAAGTGAGGCTGCTCGACCCGATGAAGTCGAAAGCGCTGGAAAAGGGTCTGGTGCAGCTGGCCGAAGAAGGGACCACCCAGGTGTTCCGCCCGCAGATGGGCTCGGACTGGATCGTCGGCGCGGTCGGCCTGCTGCAGTTCGACGTGGTCATGCACCGCCTTGAATTCGAGTACAAGGTCAAGGCGACCTATGAGCCGGTCAGTTACGTGACGGCACGCTGGGTTGTCGGCGAGCGGAAAAAACTGGAAGAATTCCAGAAAAAAGAGGCGATGCACTGCTATATCGACGGCGAGGGGAACCTGACCTATCTGGCCGGCAGCCAGTGGCGGCTGGATAATACCATTGACAGTTGGAAAGAGCTGCAGTTCCTGGAGACGCGGGAGCACAGCTGATGCAGCTGCGCGGAAGCCAAACGAACATCATGCAATAAATCTTTACGTAAAAGGGTTTACAGCATAATTCCGTAGCCCCTTTATTGCAGGTAGAATGCAGTGCTGCGAGTCAATCCCTTCACTTTTCCATCTCACCTGTTTTTTTATTTACTTGATATTTTTGCCGCCTATTAGTATTTACATACATAATTACACAAGCCTTTCGTTGCAAAGACGATAATCTCTGCTACTATTTAATGACTTTTACTCAAGGAGAGAACTGATATGAAACGATTCCAGACTGCACTCGTGGCGGCAATGCTGTGCATTGGCTGCCTCCAGCCTTTTGCGGCCCAAGCCGCCAATTATCCTTATTCACTTTCTGTGACCCCCTTCGCCGGGGGGTACATCTTTGAGGGGAACCAGAGGCTCCATAGCACACCGGTGTACGGTCTGGCTCTCGGCTATAACCTGAGCGAACACTGGGCGCTTGAAGGCGTTGGCAGTTTCAGCACGAATGTCACCAGCGACAAGAGCAACAACGAGGATTCGCGAGTGTTCGGGGTGCGCGGCGACATCCTTTACCACTTCATGCCGGAGGGCCGTTTGGTACCCTACCTGGCCATAGGGGGAGGATACCTCGCCATCGAGCCCGATAAGGGAGAGACCGATGATGACCTCATGGTTAACTACGGTGCCGGCGTCAAGTTCTTCCTCACCGATCGCGTGGCTCTGCGGGCCGATGTCCGCCACATCCTCGACATCAACGCGAATGACATAGGTTCGCATCCCACTTGCTACAACAACCTCTCCTACACCGCCGGCGTGACCTTCCAGCTGGGCGGGGCACCGCCGGCGGTTCGTCCCGCAGCGAAGGCGGAACCTGCACCGGCAGTCACTACCGTGCCACCTGCCAGCGTTCCGCCGGCCAAAATAGCCGAGAAGAAAATGGAGCAGGCACCTGCGGTCCCGAAGCCCGCGATGATGCAACCTGCCCCGGTCAAGCCGGTCATGGTGCCGCCCGCGCCGGCTCCTGTAGAGGCCCCGGTCGAGCCAGTGGTTGTGCCACCCGCGCCGATCCCTGTAAAGAAGGCCCCTGCACCTGTGCCGGTCGAGGAGGAGCCATTCTCCCTGCAGGCCGAAAGG
>JAGFXN010000020.1 GCA_017861215.1 Deltaproteobacteria bacterium
GACAAACAGCGAAAGCAAGGGATATGTTCGCCGCTTTTGCCGAACAGTTTCCGCAGCACAAACTGCTGCCGAATGCACGCTACTGGATCGGTGAAACGTATTATATTGAAAAAAACTATGAGCAGGCTGTGGTGGAGTTTCAGCGCGTCATCAAGGAGTACCCCGGAAAGGAGAAGGTCCCGGCGGCATTGCTGAAGCAGGCACTGTCATTCAGAGAACTCGGCGATACGAAAAGCGCGAAGTTCATCCTGAGGGAGATTATAGACAAATACCCTCAAGCGGACGAGGCGGCAACTGCCAAAGAGATGCTCAGCAAGATGAAATAGCAAAAGGCGGGGGAACCCGCCTTTTGCTTGTTAAAGGTATGGAAGCTATCAGCCGCTTAGGTTTTATGGTGACCGCTCTCCGGCTCCGCTTTGCCGTCAGTCGGACTGTCGCTCTTGCCCGGTTCTTCTGTTTTGGCGGCAAGCTCGCTGGCGGGCCGCTCTTTTTCCTCGGCAGCCTTTGTCTCGTCATCCACCCCCTGGCGGAAGTCTTCGGCAGCTCTTTTGAATTCTGCCAGACCCCTGCCCAGAGACTTGGCAAGTTCCGGAAGTTTCTGCGGACCTATGACTACCAGGGCAATGACCAGAATTACTATCATTTCAGGCATACCGATTCCGAACATACATACCCCTTAGCTGCAGATCTATGAAGTTTCAATAATAGTATTTTTGTGTTTTATAGTCAACGGCAAAGGGTTTGACAGCGCCGCAAACATTGACTACTATCAGCCGGACCAGCATTGACAAGGGAGTTGGAAACCATGCCGCAAGCGTTGCAACAGTCGATAAAAGCCCTGCTCAAGAAGCACAACGCCGTTCTTCTTGCCCATAATTACATGCGTGATGAAGTGCAGGAGATTGCCGATATTACCGGTGACTCGCTTGGCCTCTCGCAGGAGGCGGCGAAGACAGCGGCTGACGTCATTGTTTTTTGCGGCGTTCATTTTATGGCGGAATCTGCAGCGATTCTTGCGCCGGAAAAGACCGTCCTGCTGCCGCGCCTGGACGCTGGTTGTCCGATGGCAGACATGATTACGGCTGACGCTCTGCAGCAATTCAAACGGCAACATCCCGGCGTGCCGGTGGTAACCTACGTAAACTCATCCGCAGCGGTCAAAGCGTACAGCGATATCTGCTGTACCTCTGCCAATGCTGTGAAAGTGGTGAACTCACTTGCCGCTAACGAAATCATCTTCACTCCGGACCGGAACCTGGGACAATATGTTGCCCGCTTCAGCAGCAAGAAGTTTCATTTCTGGGACGGTTACTGCCCTACCCATGAACGGCTGAAACCGGAAGCGGTCGCCGCCTTGAAGAAGAGCCATCCGGATGCGCTGTTTATCTGTCATCCTGAGTGCAATCCGGCGGTAGTTTCCCTTGCCGACCACGTATGTTCGACTTCCGGGATGTACGACTACTGCCGGAAGAGTTCTGCGACGCAATTTATCATCGGGACGGAGGCGGGCATTCTTTACCGGCTCAGGCACGAAAGCCCCGACAAGGAATTCATCCTGGCTTCACCGGCCCTCATCTGCCCGAATATGAAGCTGACCTCGCTGGAGGACATCCTTTCCGCTCTGGAGACGCTGCAGCCGGTTGTGAAGGTTGCTGAAGAGATCAGGATCCCTGCGAAAAGAGCGCTCGACAGGATGATTGCCGTGCCGCGCGACTAAGAAGCATAGCTTGTACGGCATTTCTTCTCCAGGAGTCTGTCGGACTTAGGAAATCAAAGCGAAAATTCGGCCGGGCGAGGACAGATTTTGTCGATTTTGCCGGTCAATAATTGTTCTATTGACCAGGAAAACGGCGAAATATGGACCGATCAGACGGATTTGCAGCAGATTTATTCTAAGTCCGACAGCATCCTAGCCACCATGACAGCCCGAAGACTCTCCTGATTCCTGACCTTTCAATAAGCCGCTCCCGCAGTCAGCCAGCATTTTTTTTGCGGTACACTACCTCACAGATTGACAGAGCAGAGTCTGATGATTAGATTCTTATCAATCAAGCGGTAAAGGGGTCGACATTGGCGCAACAGGATTATTATGAAATTCTCGGCCTTAAAAAAGGTGCGACAGCGGATGAGATAAAAAAAGCATTCCGCAAGCTGGCGGTAAAGTATCACCCTGACAAGAACCCGGGTGATAAAAAAGCGGAGGACCGTTTCAAGGAGATTAATGAAGCGTATGCCGTCCTTTCGGATCCACAGAAGAAAAGCCAGTACGATCAGTTCGGCTCGACCGGGTTTCACCAGCGCTACTCGCAGGAGGACATCTTCCGCGGTTTTAATGCCGGCGATATTTTCAAGGAGTTCGGACTCGGTTCTGACGATGTATTTTCACGCATTTTCGGCGGGGTCGGCGGCGGCAGTTTCCGGCAGGGCGGCAGATACAGCATGCGCAGCAAAGGCAGCGACTTTGAAATGGAGTTGGCGATCAGCTTCATGGAGGCCTTTGCCGGTGCCGAGAAGCGGGTCTCGTTCACCATGGGTGGGCGGAGTGAAGAGATTTCAGTAAAAATACCTGCCGGCATCGACAGCGGCGCGCGTCTGCGTCTCGCCGGCAAAGGCGGCGCCGGCAGCGGCGGCGGCCCGGCCGGGGATATGTTCCTTGATATTGTTGTCAGAGCCGATCCGAAATATCTTCGTGAAGGTGCTGACATCATTCTGCCGCTGCAGATCTCTTACAGCCATGCCTGCCTGGGAGGCCCGCTTGATGTGGCCACACTTGACGGTAAAAAGCGGATCAAAATCCCTGCCGGTATCCAGAGCGGTACCAAAGTGAGACTGAAAGGGCTCGGTTTCCCGCAGCCGGGTAAGGGTGGCAGGGGGGATTTTTTTGTGCAGATACAGATTGCGGTGCCACAACTGCTTTCTCCGCGCCAGAGTGAGCTGCTGGCTGCGTTGGCAAAGGAAGGGATGTGAAGCGGGAGACGGCAGCGGTCAAGGTACCATGCCTCGCCCTTGAAATTGCTACTGCTTTATTTCCACCGCCGCGTTTTTACGGAGTTCCTCGGCCCACTGCTTGAAACGCTCTTCAGACTTTTTCCGGTAGAGGGTCTCCTCGATCGCCCCTTTGACAGTTTCAAAGGGTTTGGCTTGGGCGGCGCTCTTCTCTTCCAGCTTTATTATATGGAAACCTGCGGCAGTGGTTACTATGTCACTGATCTCTCCGGGATTCATGGTGATAACCGCACCCTCAATTTCGGGGAGCATATCCCCCTTCTTGAAAGTGCCCAGATCTCCGCCATCAGCTGCTGCTCCGGGTTCATCAGAGTATTTTTTCGCCAGCCCGGCGAAATCGGTTCCGCTCTTCGCCTCCGCTGTTACGGTCATCGCCTTTTCCATAATCTTTTTTATCTCTGCGTTTGATGCGTTCGCAGGAACCTTGAGGAAAATGTGCCGCGCTCTATAGGCCGGCACTTCGTTGAACTGGGCCTTGTTGCCATCATAGTACTCCCGCAGTTCACGTTCACTTACCTGGATCTTCGATTTAACCTCCTGACTCATCAGGCGCAGTCGCTCCATTTGCTCCTTCATCTGTGCCCGGTACTGCTCAAAGGTAGTCCCCTGGGCAAGGAGAGCGGCCACAAGCGCCTCCTGGCTGAGATTGTTCTGCTTCTTAATATCTTCTATTGACTGGCGGATCTCCTCTTCAGAAATAACGATGTTCAACTCTTTGACCTTGTCTCTGACAAGCTTACGGTCGATCAAAGAGTTCAGCACCTCACTGCGCAGTTTTTTTGCAGCTTCTGCAGACAGGGGCCCTTCCCGCTTCTCCATCTCTCTGGATATCAGGGCATATTCACGGTTAAGCTCATAAATAGTGATAATGTCTTCGTTGACGATGGCGGCGACCCCGCTGATGGTCTCTGCCGAAACAAACGCCGGGAAGGTCAGCATGATCAGGGAGAAGACGGCAACTACTTTGGCCAGCATGGCAAGTTTCTTTGACCGTGTCATGTCAGGCTACCGCGGCAGTGCATTTCGGGCAGATTGTCGCATGCTCGGCAACTGTTCCCAGTTGCTCGCTGTAGCACCAGCAGCGTTCGCACTTTGCTCCAGGGGCTGCATCGACGAAAATACGCAGACCGTCTATTGATTCCGATCTGTATTCTGAGCCAGGGGCAATTGGCGTAAGTAAGTCAACTGCTGAAACAATGAAAATATCCTGCAATGGATTAACTTCATTGAATTCGTGAAGCAATGACGCTTCAACTGCAGCGGCGTTGATGGTAACTCTGGCATCAAGCGAATGGCCGATGGTCTTGGCCACTCTTGCCTGTTCCAGGGCTTTGGAGACTTCGGAACGAATCTTCGTAATCCTGTCCCAGCGCTCTACCAGGGCGTCATTCTTCAAGTCTGGCTGCAGCGCAGGGAAAGAGGCAAGATGAACACTCTTTTCATGCGTTCCCGGCAGGTACTGCCATGCTTCGTCGGCGGTAAAAGAGAGCACCGGTGCAATCAGTCGCAACAGAGTGTCAAGGATGGTGTACATGACCGTCTGTGCGCTTTTGCGCTGGAGAGAGTCTGCCCTGCTCGTATAGACGCGGTCTTTCAGGATGTCGAGGTAGAAGGCACTCATCTCTACCGTGCAGAAGCCGTTGACGGCGTGATACAGCACATGAAATTCGTACTCTGCGTAACAGGAGAGCACTTTCTCTTTCAGCAGTTCCAGCTGGTGCAGCGCCCAGCGGTCTATCTCCGGCATCTTTGCCGGGTCGATGGCGTCCTTTGCCGGATCGAAATCACTGAGGTTGCCGAGAATATATTTGCAGGTGTTGCGGATCCGGCGGTACGCCTCCGACAGGCGGGTGAGGATCTCCTGGGAGATGCGGATATCATCGCGGTAGTCCTGGGCTGCCACCCAGAGGCGGAGGATTTCGGCGCCGTATTTCTTGATGACCTCTTCCGGGGCGACCACGTTGCCGACGGATTTGCTCATCTTGCGACCGGAACCGTCAACGACGAAGCCGTGGGTAAGAACATTTTTATAGGGCGCGACACCACGGGTGCCGACACTTTCCAGCAGCGACGAGTGGAACCAGCCGCGGTGCTGGTCGCTCCCTTCCAGGTACATGTCCGCCGGCGAGGCGAGTTTCGGGTTTGCCTCGAGCACGGCGGCATGGGAGACACCGGAGTCGAACCAGACATCGAGAATGTCGTTCTCCTTCTCAAAGGAGGCGGCGCCGCATTTCGGGCATTTTGTCCCGGCGGGGAGGAGCTTTGCCGCCGGCCAGTCGAACCAGACATCGGCGCTGTGCTGTCGGAAATGCCCGGCCACATGATCCATGATCGTGCCGTCTGCCAGGTACTCGCCGCAGGCGGTGCAGGAGAAGGCGGTGATCGGCACCCCCCAGCTGCGCTGGCGCGAGATGCACCAGTCGGGTCGATTCTCGATCATGCCGTGGATTCGCTCGCGCCCCCACTTCGGTATCCACTCGACCTCATTGATGGCGTCAAGCGATTTCTGGCGCAGATCATTGGCTTTCATGGAGATGAACCACTGCTCGGTGGCACGGAAGATGATCGGCTTCTTGCAGCGCCAGCAATGGGGGTAGGAGTGGGAAACCTGCCCAGATCCCACCAGGGCACCAACTTCCTGCAACTTTTCGATCACCAGGGGGTTGGCGGCAAAGACGAACTGCCCGCCGAAGAACTCGAGATTCTGGAGATACTTGCCGTGGTTGTCCACCGGGTTGTAGATTTCCAGCCCCTCTTTCAGGGCCAGTTCGTAGTCTTCGTGACCATGGCCGGGGGCGGTGTGAACGCAGCCGGTGCCGGCCTCCAGGGTGACATGCTCGCCGAGGAGAATAACCGAGTTGCGTTGGTAGAAGGGATGCCGGCAGTTTTTCCGCTCCAGCGCCGCTGCCTTGAATGTGGCAATAACACTGCCGTTCAGGCCGGTGCTCTTGAGAAAAGTGTCCTTCAGCCCCTCGGCAACGATCAGTATCCCCTGTTCAGTCGCCAGCGCCACATAGTCGAACTCCGGATGCATGGCCACCGCCAGGTTGGCCGGGATGGTCCAGGGGGTGGTCGTCCAGATGACAACATACGCTTCCTTGCCGGCAAGAGCAGGGATGGCGGCAGATATGTCGTCAATAATCCTGAAGCGGACAAAGATCGACGGCGAGGTGTGATCGGCGTATTCGACCTCTGCCTCCGCCAGGGCGGTGACGCAGGATGAGCACCAGTGCACCGGCTTTCTTCCCCGGTACAGGCCGCCGTTATGGGCGAATTTGGCCAGTTCGGCTGCGGTCTGGCCTTCGTACTCATAATTCATCGTCAGGTAGGGGTTGTCCCAGTCGCCGAGCACGCCGAGCCGCTGGAACTCCTCTTTCTGGATGGCGATGAATTTCTCCGCATAGCTGCGGCACTCGCGACGCATCTCCAGCTTGGACATGGTGTGCTTTTTGGAGCCGAGATTCTTTTCCACCTGCAGTTCGATCGGCAGCCCGTGGCAGTCCCACCCCGGCACATACGGGGCATGGAAACCTTCCATCCGCTTGCTCTTGAGGATCAGGTCCTTGAGGATCTTGTTGAGGGCGTGACCGATATGGATATGGCCGTTGGCATAGGGAGGGCCGTCGTGCAGTATATAGAGGGGCCTGGCTGCCCCGGCTGCCTCAATCTGCCCGTACAGGTTTTCCTGATCCCACCGGGCAAGGATTTCCGGCTCGCGCTGGTTCAGGTTGGCCTTCATCGGGAAGTCGGTCAGCGGCAGGTTAAGGGTCTCTTTATAGTCCATGGAATTCCTCCAGTTGGGTCGTTCAGAACTTGATAAAATAGCCGGAACTTATTGAAACGTCAAGGGTAAAGGCATTATAGGCAGGAATCCTGCGCGAAGTCATGGAACAGGCTGTTTGTAATGCACTGTAGCGATGACTCTCTCAACCATGACCAAGTGACTCTTATTTCTTGATACTTTCTTGATGCCCCTGCCCGCCATTTTGACACCGTTTTTAGCTTGCCCCTGCTACCCTGAAATCATGCAAGGAACCTTGAGTTTGCGGGAGCACAGCCATGAAAGCCTATATGTACAATGCGGAAAACGGCCTGTATGCAGGTGAAACCTTTGCGGAACCTGATATGCTTGTGTACGAGGACGGGATCACGACGGTTCCCCCTCCCGACTATGAGCACGGGCAGGTGCCGGTGTTCAACCGGGAACGGCAGCTTTGGGAAGTGCTCCCGGTCGCCATAGTTCGTCAGTTGCTCTATAGCAACCCGTCGAGATCCAGGGAGATCCCCTTGTGAACAGCTATGAATGGCTGCAGACGGCTCTTTTATTCGCCATAGTACTGGCGCTGGTCAAGCCGCTGGGCAGCTTCATGGCCAGGGTATTCCAGGGGGAGCGAACCTTCCTGTCGCCGCTCCTGGCACCCTGCGAAAGGGTGATCTACCGCGTCTGCGGGGTAAAGCCGGAAGATGAGATGGGATGGCAGCGCTACGCCGTTGCCATGCTTCTCTTCAACCTGGCGCTGTTTGTCCCACTCTTTGCTTTGCTGCTGACCCAGCACTTGCTGCCGCTCAACCCACAGAAACTGACGGCCTTCAGCTGGCAGCAGGCACTGAACACGGCGGTCAGCTTCACGACCAACACCAACTGGCAGGCCTATGGCGGTGAACAGGCGGCCAGCTACTTCACCCAGATGGCGGGGCTGGCGGTGCACAATTTCGTCTCCGCCGCCACCGGCATGGCCATCGTCATCGCCCTGATCCGCGGTTTTGCCCGACGCAAGACAGCCGCCATCGGCAATTTCTGGGTGGATCTGATCCGCGGCACCCTCTATGTCCTCCTGCCGCTCTCTCTCATCGCCTCCTTGCTGCTAGTCTCCCAGGGAGTCATCCAGAATTTCGGTGCCTACCGGACGGTGCCGCTGCTGCAGCCGCTCACCTACGACAAGCCGCAGCTGGACGACAAAGGCAATGCACTCAAGGATGGCAAGGGGAACCCGGTCACCGAGAGGGTAACTGTGCGGGAGGCCGTCATCCCTATGGGGCCGGTCGCCTCCCAGGAGGCGATCAAGGAGTTGGGGACCAACGGCGGCGGCTTTTTCAACGCCAACTCGGCCCACCCGTTCGAGAACCCGACACCCCTCACCCACATGCTGGAGATCCTGTTGATTCTTCTTGTCCCCGGGGCCCTCACCTATACCTTCGGCGTCATGGTGGGCAATACCCGCCAGGGCTGGACGCTTTTGGGCGTGATGCTATTTATCCTGATCGTCTCCTTCGGCATCCTGCAATGGGCGGAGGCAGCGGGCAATCCGCTGCTGGCCCAAGTCGGCGTGCAGGGGGCGAACCTGGAGGGGAAAGAGCTGCGCTTCGGCCTGGCCGGTACCAGCCTTTTCGAAGTGGCCACCACCGGCACCTCCTGCGGTGCGGTCGCCGCCATGCACGACTCCCTCACCCCGCTGGGGGGCATGGTCCCGCTTTCCCTGATCCTGCTGGGCGAGATCGTCTTCGGCGGCGTCGGCTCCGGCCTCTATACCATGCTCGCTTTCGCCATCATCGCTGTCTTCGTCTCCGGCCTGATGATCGGCCGGACGCCGGAATACCTGGGCAAGAAGATCGAAGTGCGGGAGATGTGGCTGTCAATCGTGACGATTTTGACGGCCGGGGTCGTGGTGCTGGCCCTGTCGGGCATCGCCATGATCACCCCGTCTGCCGTCGCCTCCATGGCCAACCCCGGCGGCCACGGCCTCTCCGAGGTGCTCTACGCCTTCGCCTCCATGGCCAACAACAACGGCAGCGCCTTTGCCGGCCTGAACGCCAACGTCAATTTCTATAACATCCTCGGTTCCCTGGCGATGACCCTTGGCCGCTACGTGCCGGCGGTTGCAGTACTGGCCATGGCCGGTTCCCTGGCGGAGAAGAAATATGTCCCGCCGAGCCTGGGCACCCTGCCGACCGACAAGGCGCCGTTTGCCATCTGGCTGACTCTCGTCATCCTCATCGTCGGCGCGCTGACCTTTTTCCCGGCACTGTCGCTCGGACCGATCGTCGAACACCTGACCATGGTACGGTAGAACAGTCAAAAAAGAATTGGACGCGGATGAACGCGGAAAAGGCGGATCAAGGCAGTAAACCCTGAATCGAACGTTTTTAGATCCGCGTTCATCAGATTTTGTCCGCGGCCTATTGTTTTTCGCTTGCATGTTTTTCGAATTTTATAGGAGTTATAAATGTCCAAACATGCTCCGGAACCCGTGTCCATCTTCGACGTGCGGATAATAAAACCCGCCCTGCTCGATTCTTTCAAGAAGCTCGATCCACGCATCCTCTGGCGCAACCCGGTCATGTTCTGCGTCGAGATCGCCAGCGCCATCACCATGGTCACCTTCTTCATGTCTCTCACCGGCGCCAACCGGGAGCCGGCCTGGTTCACCGGCACGGTCTCGCTCTGGCTCTGGCTGACGGTGGTCTTCTCTACCTTTGCCGAGGCGTTGGCAGAAGGGCGGGGCAAAGCCCGCGCCGCCTCGCTGCGCAAGAGCCGCACCGACATAACCGCCAAGCGTCTGGACCAGCCCGAATTCGGCGCCGCCTGTACCCCCGTCGGCGCCAGCCAGCTGCGCAAGGGGGAGCTGATCCTGGTGGAGGCTGGCGAGATGATCGCCGGCGATGGCGACGTCGTGGCCGGCGCAGCCTTGGTCAATGAGGCGGCGGTGACCGGCGAGTCCGCCCCGGTGATCCGCGAATCGGGAGGGGACCGCAGCGCCGTAACCGGCGGCACCACGGTCATTGCCAACGCCATCATCGTCAGGATTACCGCCAACCCGGGTGAGACCTTCCTCGACCGGATGATCGGCCTGATCGAGGGGGCCAAGCGGCGCAAGACCCCCAACGAGGTCGCCCTGGAAGTGCTGCTGATTGCCCTCACCCTCGTCTTCCTGCTGGTCTGCGCCAACATCAGTCCGCTCTCCGTCTACAGCGTCAAGGCCGCCGGGCAGGGGACGCCGGTATCCTTGACCATCCTCGTGGCGCTGTTCGTCTGCCTTGCCCCCACCACCATCGCCGCCCTGCTGCCGGCCATCGGCATTGCCGGCATGGACCGCCTCTTTCAGAAGAACGTCATCGCCCTCTCCGGCCGGGCGATCGAAGCGGCCGGGGATGTCAATGTGCTGCTGCTGGACAAGACCGGCACCATCACCCACGGCAACCGGGAGGCGGTGGCCTTTGTGCCGGTGGGTGGCCACAGCGAACTGGAGCTGGCACAAGCCGCCCTGATGGCATCGCTGGCCGACGAAACCCCGGAAGGGCGCAGTGTGGTGGTTCTGGCGAAGCAGAACTACGGTCTGAGCAGGGAAGCCCCTCCGGATGCCGAGACCGTGGAGTTCAGCGCCGACACGCGCCTCTCCGGCATGAATCTTGACGGCAGTTGCTACCGCAAGGGGGCAGCGGATGCGACTATTGCCTTTGTCAAAAAGCTGGGCTGCACGGCCATCTCCGCCGACCTTGCCGCTGTAGTCGACCGGATCGCCCGGGCCGGGGCCACACCGCTGGTGGTCTGCAAGGATTGCGAGATCCTCGGGGTAATCAACCTCAAGGACATCGTCAAGGCCGGCATCCAGGAGCGCTTCCTGCAGCTGCGCAGCATGGGGATCAAGACGGTGATGATCACCGGCGACAATCCGCTCACCGCCGCCGCCATTGCCGCCGAGGCCCAGGTGGACGACTTCCTTGCCCAGGCCAAGCCGGAAGAGAAGCTGCGCCTGATCCGAGACTACCAGGAGCAGGGCTTCATGGTCGCCATGACCGGCGACGGCACCAACGACGCCCCGGCGTTGGCCCAGGCCGATGTGGCCGTGGCCATGAACACCGGCACGCAGCCGGCCCGCGAGGCGGCCAACATAATCGATCTTGACTCGAACCCCACCAAGCTGCTCGACATCGTTGAGGTCGGCAAGCAGATCCTCATGACCCGCGGCAACCTGACCACCTTCAGCATCTCCAACGATATTGCCAAGTACTTTGCCATCATCCCGGCGATGATGCTTTCCATCTATCCGCAACTGGGGGTGCTCAACGTCATGCACCTGGCGAGCCCCTTCAGCGCCATCCTGTCGGCGGTCATCTTCAATGCGATCATTATCCCGTTGCTGGTGCCGCTGGCCCTGAAGGGGACAAAGTTCCGGCCGCTGCCGGCTGAAAAGCTGCTGATCCATAACCTGCTGCTCTACGGGGCGGGGGGGATTATTGCACCGTTTGTCGGCATCAAGGCGATCGACGTCTTCATCGGCATGTTCGTGTAAGGGGTGCCATCATGAAAGATCTGAAAACCGCCATTCTGCTGTTTCTGGCTTTTACCATCATCTGCGGCGGCATCTACCCGGCGGTGGTCACCGGCATCGCCCAAGTCGCTTTTCCGGCTCAGGCCAATGGCAGTTTCATCACTGACGAGAGCGGCACGGAGACCGGCTCCCGCCTGATCGGCCAGCCTTTCTCCGCGTCGCAGTACTTCTGGCCGCGCCCTTCGGCCACAACCGGTTTCGCCTACAATCCGCTGGCTTCGGGTGGCTCCAACTACGGGCCGACCAATCCCGTTTACCTGAAGACGGTTGGCGACCGGGTAAAA
>JAGFXN010000171.1 GCA_017861215.1 Deltaproteobacteria bacterium
AGCCATGAGATGCGGTCGCCATTGACGGCAATGCTCGGTTTCCTGGAATTTGTCCTAGAGAACGAAGTAGACGACACGCAACTGAAAGAATATCACACCATAATGCATAAAGAAGCCGAGCGTCTTAACGAAACGATTACCAATTTACTCGATATGCAGCGCTTAAAGGCAAAGCTGCATGAAAACAACTTCAAGCCTCTTGAGGTCCGGCCATTGCTTGAAGAGGTGGTAGCCATATTTGATAATCCCGCTGCCAAACATTCAATAATCGTGGCTGCACCTGCAAACCTGCCGCCGATATTCGGTGATGATGAATTACTGCACCAGGCACTGAGAAATCTTCTCTCTAACTCCATAAAATACTCTCCGGAAGGCAGTAAGATAGTCCTCGACGCGCGACGGGAAGATACGTGTGTTACTCTCTGGGTGCAAGACGCAGGGATGGGAATTCCTTCTGAATCAGTGGATAGGGTATTTGATATGTTTTATCGGGTGGAAGGTGCAGCCAGACGCCAGATTACCGGAACCGGACTTGGTTTGGCGCTTGTTAAGGAAATTGCGTCTGCACATAATGGTCAGGTCTGGGCTGAAAGCAGATTAGGGCAGGGGAGCACCTTTTATATTTCGTTGCCATTAGTTGGCAATGATACCGGTGAAGCAACTGCAGTGTAACTGAGCGCGTATCCGTACTGAAGCATTACCGCATCGCATTCCGTCTTCATTCCATATTTGTCGTGTCTCACAAATCCTCGAAGCAGCCTTGTGTCTGGCCTTTGGGTACTATGCCTGCGCTTTTGCTCAATCACCCGCTCCAATCTGCCATAAATCTCTTCCGGCACGGGTGTCTGTATTCAAGGTGACAGCAGACCTGCACTGGCTGCCGCGGTTGGTTCTCCCGGGAGGTCATTTTTGCAGCAGCAGGCAAAACCGCTATTTCTCCAGAGGTACCGGTGAGCAGACGTTGTCTGCGGAATTAGCCTCTGCGCCGCAGGTAAAACAGGAAACAGTAGGCTTATCGGTTAGATGCGCTATTTCTTTGGTTAATCCCTGGCTCTTCAGGATGCATAGATGGCCTTTATGGCTTTCTCCGCAACTGCAGCTCATGCTTGATCCCATGTCACTTTCCTCCCTGGTGTTGCTTAGTCTTCTTTCGATTGCGGTTCGCAGACGTTATGAGGCAAATTTGCTCTTGCTCCACAGACCGCACAGGTTACTGTCGGCTTATCTGACAGATGATGAACTTCACTCATCATACCCATATTTGCCAGCCAGCAGATATGCCCTTTATGCATTTCTCCGCAGGTGCATTGTTTGTTATCTTCCATTCCATCGCTCCTTCAGTGCCTCGACCTCTTTTATTGAATCATTACCGGCACGCTACCCTGCCGCATTTGATTTTCTGCTTTTACAATCTCGGC
This sequence comes from Deltaproteobacteria bacterium, assembly GCA_017861215.1. Lineage (GTDB taxonomy): Bacteria > Desulfobacterota > Desulfuromonadia > Geobacterales > DSM-12255 > VEOV01. The sequence goes on from JAGFXN010000171.1 coordinate 1,419, forward strand.
CCATACAGCGGCCGATTCTTCGCGGTCAATTTGACCGGACCAATGATGGAATAGGGCTCAATTCGTGAATGGATACCGTTAGAGTCTAACGTGAACCAGATAAAATACAAGATTTCATCTTGCATCGCTTGATACGTATAGATATTGGTACTCTTCGAGAGGTCACCGGAAAATACCAGCTCTCCTCCGCGAGCTCTGATTTCAGGCAGTGTCAGTGCTTGCAGATGCACCGCGGGAGGCACAGAGAACTTGAAGAGTGCATCTTTTGCCCGGCGGGTCTGTTTGAAGGAGTTGACGAAAAACCGGATCTGATCGCCGGATTTCGGGTCGGTTGAGAACGTCACCGCCGCCGGTGCGAAAAGCGGCAGTTGTGCGGCTTCAACCAAGGCGTTTGCCGCATGGTAATCGATTGCGCCATAGCCGTATCTGCCCGGGTCGTACCCTGTGGCATAATTGCCGGCAGTTGTGCGCAGCGCAGCCTTGATATCGAACCAGTTCCAGGAAGGATGAAGATGTTTCAGGCATGCCATGAGGCCGGCCAATTGTGCCGTGACCCCTGACGGGTACGGACTCATCCCTTTACCGTTCATATAGGTGGTGGGGACGCCGAACTCGATACCGTCACCGGACTTGCCGCCGATTTTGTTGACGGTAACAAAGGCCGCCGGTGGCGGGGAGTTCTTCGGCTGCGGTTTTCTGGGCTCGTAAGCGAAGACATGTACCAGGTTGTTCGCGGTAAGTTTCAGGTAACCGAGTGAATCGTAGGTTGTGTGCCAGCCGCTGAAACTTGACGACATGATCGTGGCCCCAACGGTCCTGGCGTCAGCGAGCAACTTGTCGGGAGGCAGGAAGGGGGTTCCATCGGTAGCAGAAGAGGCGGTGACAGCAACATCGGTCTTCAAGCTCAGCCCGGCATCAATAATCGCCCCCCGCGCATTTTCCAGCCCGTGGGTTGTATTGACCCTCAAGCCGACCGGCTTGCCGGCGGTGGCGCCGAACGGTAGAGCCAGGATGGTTACTGCAAAAAACAGAAGAATGAAGATCCTGCTGGTTATCAAGCGTCACCCTGCCCGTTTCTTGGCAATCGGAAGAAAGCGGTTCATCACGAAGCTCCCGCAATCAACAATAACTGTTTACCACGCATAATCTACATATTTCTTGAAATGTCAAACCTTGTGAGTCTCTTGACTTACTGGGAGATTGCCTCAGGGAAATTAAGGGCATACTTTATGCTGATCTTTCATTAAAGAGATGGTAGAGGACAGATTTTTCCGGGGGTGAAGCGATGACAGAAAGTTTGATTACTCCCTTGATAATTGATGATACCACCTTGCGAGACGGCGAGCAGACAGCGGGGGTAGTGTTTAGCAGAGCCGAGAAAGTCGCTATAGCCAAAATGCTTGACTCGATAGGCGTACAAGAGATCGAGTGCGGCATTCCTGCCATGGGTGAGGATGAACAGTCAGGTATCAAGGCACTTGTGGATCTGGGGTTGCATGCCCGGCTTATTACCTGGAACAGGGCACTGGTGCCTGAAATTGAGGCAAGTATTGCCTGTGGTGTGCAGGCGGTAGACATCTCTCTGTCGGTTTCAGACCAGATGATAGCGAACAAGCTACGAAAAGATCGGGACGCAGTCAAGGAGCAGCTGAAAGTCGCTCTCGGTTTTGCCAAGAGCAAAAATCTTTATGTATCAGTCGGCGGCGAGGATTCCAGTCGAGCAGATATCGCATTCCTCGTTGAACTGATGGAGATCACCCGCTCACTGGGTGGCGATCGCTTCAGATTTTGCGACACGCTCGGAATTATGGATCCTTTTGCCATGTACGACCGGATAGCTTTTCTTCGCACGGCAGTGCCGGAGGTTGAGATCGAGGTTCACACCCACAATGATCTCGGCATGGCAACGGCGAACGCGCTGGCCGGGATCAAGGCCGGGGCAAAGTTTGTGAACACGACCATAAACGGTCTGGGCGAGCGGGCCGGTAATGCAGCTCTGGAAGAGGTCGTCATGGGCCTGAAGTATGCCTGCGGCATTGAGACCGGCATCGACACCCAGCGTTTTCGGGAGATGTCGCTTTTTGTTGCCAAGGCCTCCCACCGGCCGCTGCCGGTCTCCAAGCCGGTGGTCGGCGAACGGGTCTTTGCCCATGAATCAGGGCTGCATGCCGACGGTGTCATCAAGGATCCGCACAACTATGAGGGTTTTGACCCGGCAGAGGTTGGGCTGGAACGGCGGATCATCGTCGGCAAGCACTCCGGGACCAGCGGTCTGATCGAACGCTACCGCAGCATGGGGATATCTGTGGTAAAGAAGCAGGCCGAGTCTTTGCTGGAGGTTGCCCGAGCCATGTCCTGCAAGCGGAAGCGTGATCTTTCAAACCGTGAGCTGCTGGCGATCTACAGCGGTAGTGAGTGCCTGCCAAAGGCAGCATGATTGCAGCCTCTGGCAATGAGATGGTCGAGGTGACCGGTGATATCTGGGAGTATGCCGGTCATGGTGTCATCGTCATCACCACCAACGGCTCATTGACCAGGAGAGGTCTGGCGGTCCCCGGGAACGGTGTGGCGCGTCAGGCCGCAGACCGTTACCCCTGGCTTGGCGAAAGGCTCGGCAGTTTATTGAGCAGACAGGGGAACCATGTCTTTGACCTTGGCTGCGGCATTGTCAGTTTCCCTGTTGAAGAGACCGCCTGGTCACTGCCCGATCTCCGGATCATTGCCCGTTCGGCAGAGGAGCTGCGGAACCTGGCCGACGCCGGCGGCTGGCAAAGGATCGTCGTGCCGCGACCCGGTTGTGGCGGCGGCGGACTTCACTGGAAGGATGTGCGCCCTCTTCTCGCCCCTTGGCTGGACGCTCGTTTTACCGTTATCTGCCATAGTAGTTGAAGACTGGTTCCCGAACCCTGAAAAATGCAATAGACCCGACCACCAAAAATGGTAATTCATCTCACTGTTCAAGGCATATGGACGGAGTACGCATGCTGCATATCATCCAGAATGATCCCGA
>JAGFXN010000172.1 GCA_017861215.1 Deltaproteobacteria bacterium
CGCGCTGGTTATTTCCGGGCCGTTCAGGCCTCTTGATGATGCGGAAGTGGAAGCGGTGGTACGTTTCATCGAGCGTGGCGGACGTCTTGCGGTCATGTTGCATATAGGCCCGACGTTAACGAATCTGCTCCATCGGCTGAAGCTTGCGTATGCGAACTTTGTGCTTTCTGAGCAGGAAAATATTATTGATGGTGATCCGAAGAATTTCCGGGTAATGGTGCAACAGACAAGCCCGCTGTTTGAGGGGATTGACCACTTCAGCCTCTATGGCGGCTGGGGCTTGATCAGCACGGTTCCTTCTGCAAAAATAATTGCTGCAACCTCTCCCAAGGCGTGGGTTGATCTGAACGGCAACAAGAAGATGTCCGCGAACGAGGTGGTCGGCTCTGTCGGCGTGATAGTAGCCGGCGAGCTCGGCGCCGGTCGCTTCGTCGTTTTCGGGGACGATGCAATTTTTCAGAACAAGTTTCTTGATCAACAGAACAGGCGGTTGGCAAAAAATCTGGCAAGGTGGCTTCAGTAATGATGCCTGACGGTACCATCTCACCGGCAACGCGCCTCTGCGCGGTAATCGGCAACCCGGTTGCCCATTCTCTTTCTCCGGCGCTGCATAATGCGGCTTTCAATGCGTTGGGGCTGGATTTCGTCTATGTCGCCTTTCGGGTCGAAGATCTGAAAAGCGCGCTTGCCGGGATGCGGGCGCTGGAAAATTTCCGCGGGCTCAGTGTGACTATCCCCCACAAGCTTGAGGTCATCGATTACCTTGACGAAGTGGCCGAGATTGACAGGGCTATCGGCTCTGTTAATACGGTAATCAGCGAAAACGGCAGACTGTACGGCTGCGGCACCGATGGCCCGGGGGCTCTCAAGGCGCTGCATGATGCCGGCGTGCCGCTGGCTGGCGCCAATATCCTGATGCTTGGCGCCGGCGGCGCGGCGCGCGCAATAGCGTTTACTCTTGCCAGGTGTGCGACTCCGGACAGGCTGGTTATTCTCGATATCAACCGGCAGCTGCTCGATGGCCTGACCACGGACCTGCAGGCGTCTACGGGTACTGCCGTAGAGGGGGGGGCGCTTGACCCGGCAATGATCGCTGCCAGGGTAGCGGCGGCTGATCTGATCATCAACTGTACCCCGGTCGGGATGCATCCGCACGAGGAAAAGACCCTTGTCCCGGCAGCGCTTTTCCGGCAGGGCCAGTCTGTTTTCGATATTGTCTATAATCCGCTGGAAACAAGGCTGCTGAGGGAGGCGCGCTCACGGGGGTGCAGCGTAGTCTCCGGCGTTGAGATGTTTATCAACCAGGCGGTACTGCAGTTCGAGAAGTTTACCGGGACGGCGGCGCCGCAGGAGATTATGCGGCGGGTGGTGCTGGAGAGACTCGGCGTATGAATATTGTCCTGATCGGTTACCGTGGCACCGGCAAGAGTCATGTCGGCAGAGTTCTGGCAGGGCGGCTCTCATTCCCGTATATATCCGTAGACCGGGCGATTGTTTCCCGTGCCGGGATGAGTATCCCCGCAATAGTCGAGCAATACGGCTGGTCAGGATTTCGTGACCGGGAGTCGCAGGAAGTCAGGGAGATATCGGGCTGGGACAACATCATCATCGATTGCGGCGGCGGGGTGGTCGAGCGACCGGAAAATATCGATTGTCTTCGTGAGAACGGTTGCATGATCTGGCTGAAAGCTACAGTGCAAACCATAGTACGGCGCATTGAAGGCGGTGCAAACCGGCCGGCGCTGACTGCCGGAAAGAGTTTTACCGAAGAGGTTGCCGAGGTTCTGGAGCGACGTACACCTCTGTACCGGGCAGCTGCCATGCATGAGGTTGAGACCGATGAGAGAGATCCTGAGGACATAGCCGCCGAGATCATATCCTTCTGGCAGAAGAGTACCAGGACCAGTTTGTGAATAAAGTTTTATTTTATCGCAAAATTTGGTAGTAACTAGCAGTCATTTATTTAGTCCACTGTTCTGATGCAGCGGAGGGCCTATGGAAAAACAGCAAGTGCTTGATCAGGCAAAGGAGAAGTTGACCCCTTTCGAGACAGGCAATATTGTCGAATTCATCCAGCATTTAACCCTCAAATCGGCAATGGAACACCCGCTGCTCATCGCCATCTTTCTCGTTTTCGCTTTCTACGCGGTAGTCAAACGCTCAAAATTTGTCCTCCTCTTCCTCTTTGCCGCTATTTCGATCATGCTTCTGGTCAGATACACGCTCTCGCCCGAAATGGTGGGGGGCGGATTGACCATCGCCTCAACGCTTCCTTTCGCCGCCGGCGGCATTGTAATCGGGGGGGCGCTTATCTATCTCACTTTTATCAAGAATGACTGATGGCTTTTGAAAAGCACTTGCGGAGGTTTTTGTGAAGATCGGCAGACGCGACTGGATTTTTCTCGGCATAGTAGCCGCGGTTTTTATAGCTTTTTTTGCCATATCGGGGCCTGAAAAGACCAAAAAACTGCCGAAAGATGCGGATCACCAGCAGTTTAACGAGATGCTGAAAGCCGGCAAGAAGAAGAGCGAAGTAGATCCGCTCTGTGAATCATGCCATGACGGCGTAAAGATCAAATTCCCCGAGAAGCATCCTGCCAAGCCGGGCGGCGCGCCGATGCGCTGCCTCTTCTGTCACAAGAGTCAGTAGCAGCCCGATTCCGGCGGATTGCCGCGGTTCATGTCCACTACTCTCAATCTGACAGCAGAGCTGGAACGGCTGATTGCCGATATTGCGGCAAAGGTCGACGAGTTCCGCCATATAGATGCCCGGCGGCTGCTGGTCTGTGTCAACAGCAGCCGCGGTTCACAGCACGGCACCTTTGCCAAGATCCATCCGCTCCGTTTTCACGGCGGAGCACTCTCCAGGGTTGTCAAGAAAGGGCGCAGCAGCATCGCCTGCATCATGCCGGAAGTCAGCCATAACGGCGTTGCAATGCTGTATGTCATCTACGTCACTCTGCCCCGTTTTATGGACCGTCCCCTGGAGGAGAAGCTGGTGACTGTTTTCCACGAACTCTACCACATCTCTCCTGCCTTTGACGGCGACATCCGGCGCTTTCCCGGACGCAACTTCGCGCACGGCTCTTCGGCAAAAAAATACAATCTGCTCATGGAGCGTTTTGCCGACAGCTATCTACAGATGCCGGCAAGCCGCGAGCGGGTCGCTTTCCTTGATGGCGACATGGCTGCTCTGCGGCTCAGATACAGGGCGATTGTCGGGCGGAAGATGGAAATGCCGAAACTGAGGCTGGAGAGAGTCTGAACAGCAAAGGCTGCCCGCATCGGCAGCCTTTGCTGTAGCTGTATTGCGGCTATTGGTCAGCAGAGGTCGATGACAGCTTTTACCGTCCTGGTGATTCCTTCATGCGCTTCACCAATTCTGCCGGCCAGCATATAGGCAGGCGTTGAGACGATCCGGTTCTTCCTGTCCACCACAAATTCGGTTACCGGGCAGTCGACATGCCTGCTGCCGGTCGCGTTGACCGCCGCTGCCGTGCCGGCGTCATTGCCGATGGTAACTTCCGGCGAGCACTCTTTTCCCAGCAGCGCCGCCACAACAACCGGAGCGATGCAGATTGCGCCGATCGGTTTTTTGGCGGCGGCCATCTCCTTGAGCAGTCGGGCAACTTCAGGCTGGATGGATGCTGCCGCTCCTTTCAGCGCAAAGTCACAGAGATTTTTGGCGGCGCCGAAACCGCCCGGCAGGATGACGGCGTCAAGGTCACCGGCGGTTACTTCGGCAATGTTCCGGATTTTACCCCGGGCAATCCGTGCCGATTCGACGAGGACGTTTCTTGTGGCGCCGGTTGCCTCCCCGCTGAGATGATTCACCTCGGCAAGTGCCATGTCGGGAGCCATGCAGACAGCCTCCGCCCCGTTGGCATCTATTGCCAGCAGGGTAAAAACCGCCTCGTGGATTTCACTGCCGTCGTACACGCCGCAGCCGGAGAGAATAACACCTATCTTCTTTTTCATGACTTTGCCCTCCCAATGATTGTAGACTTATCTGGAGTAGAGAACCGCTACCGCCTTTGCCTTGTCATCACCACGCGAAATATAGCCGTGCGCCTCGGAAGAATCATAGTAAATGCTGTCGCCAGGTTTGAGAATCATTATCTCCTGCCCGTAGTGGAGTTCAAGCTCGCCCTGCAGAAGATAGATAAATTCTTCACCGTCATGACGGTAGAGCAGGGAGTCCTCCCACTTCCCCGGAGTGAACTCTACCAGAAACGGTTCCATGGATTTTTTCCGCAGTCCGGGTGCCAGTGAATGATACAGGTATGCCTGCGGTGCATCGTTGCCGGAACGTCTCCGGCTTGCCGGGACTGTGCTGCCGCGCAGCAAAACAAATTTCTGCCGGTCTCCCTCTTCTTCAAAGAAAAAATGGATACCGACTTTCAACCCCTTGGCGATTTTCAGAAGA
>JAGFXN010000173.1 GCA_017861215.1 Deltaproteobacteria bacterium
TTTTCGAGATGTATTGTGCTTGTTGCAGCAACTTCAGTAACATTTGTGGCTGGCTGTGCGCATATGGAGAAATCGCCGCCGGAAAGAAAGACAGGATATGCGTATATCCATCAGCCATTACCTGAAGCCTCACGAAAAGTTGATGCAGCCCGCGCTGCAGGCAAAGACAAACAGTGCCCGGCAGAATTTAATTCCGCAAAGGATACGGTAGACAACGCCTATGCGATCTACATTGCCTGCCGTACCCAGGAAGGGATCGCCATGGCACAGGATGGGATCAATAAATTGAATGCGCTCTGTCCAGCAAAGATGGTAGAGGTTGTTCCTCCGCCTCCTGCACCCAAGCCAGTACCGCCGCCACCTGCACCGAAGCCAGTACCGCCGGCGCCAACTGCCACTATTGCAATCTCTCCAAGCTCCATAATCAAAGGTGAATCTGCAACATTGTCCTGGTCATCACAGAACGCCAATGACTGCACCATTAATCAAGCTGTTGGGAAGGTTCAGCCTCAAGGATCCATGTCTATCTCTCCTGCAGACAATACAAGCTATGCTATTTCCTGTACCGGAGAAGGGGGCATGGCAGACAGTTCGGCCAATGTCGCGGTGAAGCCTCCTCCAAAAAGATGTTCACCGGCAGTATTAGACATTCATTTCGACACTGATAAATCTGACATTAAACCTGAATACCACGGCGAACTGCAGAGCCTCGCTGATTTCCTTACCGAGTTCCCGAAAGCAACCGGAGTCATCGAAGGTTATACCGACAGCACTGCTAGCAGGAAATACAATGTGGCCCTGTCGCAGCGTCGCGCAGACAGCGTACGTGACTATCTAATAAAGAAATTAAACATAGCTCCAGAAAGAATCAGTGCAAAGGGTTTTGGCCCTGACAAGCCCGTTGGTGACAACAAGACTGCTGCAGGCAGGAAAATGAACCGTCGCATTGAGACTAATTTCAACTGCAACTGATGCATAGATAAACAGTTTAATCTACTCTGAAGCCCCTTTGGCCATTCCGGTCACTGGGGCTTTTTTGTTTCCCCAAATCACACAGAACGGAGGTGAACCAGTACCTGTACATCAGTAAACAGTCCAACTCTAACCAGTAGCAACAAAATGATGCATGTTCCGACTCAAGGTGAAATGAACCGTCATTTCTCGTTGGGGAGTTGCATGTGCCCACTAATCCGCTATTATTCAATAAATTACAGCTTGCTAATTGATCTTGTAAGGAGACTGTTATGGATAATGTGGGCCAGTATCAGCAGCTTGTTGCAAAATATGCAACGGAACTCGGAACCAAGGTCATGGCCGTCATACTCTTTTGGTTAGTCGGCCGCTGGTTAATTGGCATGGTCGGACGAATGCTGCATGGTGTCCTGGAAAGGCAGAAAGTCGACCCCACTCTGATGCGCTATATCGGCAATTTTGTCGCCGTGACGCTGAACATTGTGCTGGTTGTTGCCATACTCGGCTACTGCGGAATACAAACCACAACCTTTGCCGCTTTGGTTGCCGGTATCGGCATCGCCATAGGTGCCGCCTGGGGTGGACTCCTCTCCAACTTGGCAGCAGGGATTTTTCTCGTTGTGCTACATCCCTTCAAGGTAGGTGATTTCGTCACAGTGGCCGGGGTAACTGGAACCATCAAAGAGATTGGCCTTTTCGTTACCACTATCAACACCCCGGATAATGTTATGACGCTGGTAGGCAACTCCAAAATATTTGCCGACACAATTCAGAATTATGCCGCCAATGATTATCGGAGGGTCGAGTTGAAGTGCCAGCTAGCAGGCAGTGCAGATCACGTCGCCGCCATGCAGCTTTTGAGAAAGAAGTTGGCGACTCTGCCCAATGTTCTGAAAGAACCGGCGGTTGAAGTCGAAATTCTCGAGTTCACGTTGGTTGGGCCAGTACTTGCCGTTCGCCCATTCTGCCATAATGATCACTACTGGCAGGTTTATTTCGATGGCAACCGTACCATTCGAGAATCTTTAGCAGAAGCTGGCTTCCCGCCACCGATGCCAGCGCAAATGGTATTGGTTCAGAATCAATAGAGGCTGTTGGAAGCACAAGTTTTCAGCAATATTGTGTCGTTCAACGATTAACAAAAAAAGGAGAATAATTATGTCAAGCAAGACTATGCTTTACGGTGTACGCATCGGGATCGTTACAGCTATTTTTTCGGCAGGCTACCTCTGCGGTTCGTTACCCCAACAGAGCGCGAATGCACAGATGGGAGAGATGGGCGGTGAATTGCTCAAGAAAGCAACGGAAAGCGGTGGTACACTTGGTAGTGTAGCTCAACTTGGGACGGCAATAACTGATATGGAAAAAAATGTTAGCGGCCTGCAAAAAAACATCGACACACTGAAGAAAGTAAAAACAGCGCTTGGCGGCTGATTTACCCTCTTTTCAACGAGCATTGCTCAATCGACCTCTCAAGCCCCTTGGCCATCCGGGTCAGGGGGTTTTTCTATTATCCCATGCTACATAGAAAGGAGGTGATCCACTAGCAGTACATCACCCAATGTCAACGGGATGCGGTGGCGGATCGTCATTCACCTCATAAGCGGCAACCCCTCTCCCGCAGATGAAGCAGAAAACCGCCTCCAGCAGGATTGTGGCAATGAGGGAGCGCCGAGCGTGACGATCAATGCGGGCGGATAAAGTGACCACTCAACTCTCTAGGGACTTTAATCCTGCACCCATTGCCTTGACCGAGCCCTCTGGATTAGCAGAGGTCGTAATGTCATTGACAGCAAGTAATTTCCTAGAAATTTTTAGATGCTCTGGGCGGTTCAACTGAAAAGCCCTGGCACTTCGCCAGGGCTTTTTTTGTGGCATACCGATATTTGGAGCGGAAAGCAGAGCGCTGGCACAGGCTCACCAGGAGTAAGTCGCAGCAGCACAGAAGAGTCTACGAAGCCGGCACCGTGACCTGAGAAGATGGAATCACCGGCAAATACGCTGGAGATAATCTTTCAGCAAGGCTGCGGCACTGCCGCGATGACTGATCCGGTTTTTGACTTTAATCGGCAGCTCCGCAAGAGTTTTGCCATACTCAGGAACCAGGAAGAGCGGATCATAGCCAAACCCCCCTCCTCCTGCAGCAGCCTCAAGAATGACCCCGCAAAGCCGTCCGGAAAAGGTCCGGGGCTCACCTTCAGGAGTGCAAAGGGCGATCACGCAGTGAAAAGCAGCGGTTCTCCCGGATAAGGAAACTCCGGCAAGCTCTTCCAGCAGCTTGGTATTATTGTCGGCATCGCCGGCGTTCGGGCCGGCATAGCGGGCGGAATGAACACCGGGGCGGCCTTGCAGAGCATCGACACAAAGTCCGGAGTCGTCGGCAATGACGGGGATTCCCGTTGCGACACAGGCATTCCAGGCTTTTTGCAACGCATTGGCGGCAAATGTCTCTCCGTCTTCCGCTGCGGGCACCAGGTCGGGAAAATCCTTGAGCGAATAAAGTCTGACCGGCAGGACAGAGAACAGGGCTGCAAATTCCTTCATCTTCCCCTGGTTGCCGGTAGCTATCAACAGTTCTTTCATTGCTCCAGAGCCGCCTTCTGTATGACAAGCAACTGCCGAATGCCGTGAAGAGCCGCCTCTCTCATGGCATCCATCTGCGCCATGGTGAACGGTTCATCTTCAGCGGTCCCCTGCACCTCTACGAACCTGCCGGAAGCGGTAACAACAAAGTTCATATCGACGTCTGCCGTAGAATCCTCGGAGTAATCAAGATCAAGCAGCACTTCGCCCTTGACTATCCCGGCGCTCACCGCGGCGACAGCCTCTTTGACAGGGCTGGCGGCAAGCTTCCCCTGGCTGACAAGTCCGTCCACCGCATCGACAAGAGCAACCCATGCGCCGGTGATTGATGCCGTCCGTGTACCGCCGTCAGCCTGGATAACATCACAGTCGATCAGGATGCTTCTCTCGCCAAGAGCGGCAAGATCGGTTACAGCGCGGAGCGAACGACCGATAAGGCGCTGAATCTCGTGAGTTCTGCCGCCAAGCTTTCCTTTTGCTGCCTCCCTTGCTGAACGGGTATGGGTGGCACGGGGCAGCATCGAATATTCGGCAGTAACCCATCCGGTTCCCTTGCCGCGCAGAAAAGGTGGCACGCTCTCCTCCACCGAAGCGGTACAGATGACCCTGGTATCGCCGAACTCGATCAGTACAGACCCCTCGGCATGTTTGATAAAGTTACGGGTAATCACAATATCTCTCAGCTTTCCTGGCTCTCTGCCATCATGACGCATAGTGTCTTCTCCATCTGATCGTATTATTCAATCGACTTCGGCTCTTTGCCGGCAATGCCAAGTTCCAGCAGAAACCGTTCAAACAGCAGTTCCCGCTGCCTGGAGAGCGAACCAGACTCATGAGGAAGAGCAGCGATTTT